>JBOGLY010000226.1:0-5725 GCA_050746425.1 Acidobacteriaceae bacterium | reverse complement strand
GGTGCGCGCACGTACAACGCTCGGCGACTTTGAACTCACCATCTGCACCGACGGAACGTATCTGCTGGACGGCGGCGCAATGTTCGGCGTGGTCCCAAAACCGCTGTGGGAAAAGCGCGCTCCCGCGGACGACAAAAATCGAATCCTGCTTGGCGCGAACACCGTCATTGTTCGCACCGGCAAGCACACCGTCGCCATTGAAACCGGCCTCGGCAACAAACTGTCTCCCAAGCTGCGCGAAATTTATCAGGCGAGCGAATTGCTCCCCCGCAGCCTGGCCGCGGCCGGCATACGAGCGGACGAGATCGACATCGTCATCAATTCGCACCTCCATTTCGACCACTGCGGATGGAACACGACGAAAACTGAGTCGGGCCAGATTGTGCCGACCTTTCCCAATGCCCGCTACTTCGCCCATCGCGGCGAAGTGCAGCACGGCCATCTACAACTCGATCGCGATCGCATCAGCTACATCGGCGACAATTACGATCCTTTAATCGCATCGGGACAAATGACGCTGCTCGAAGGCAGCAAGCCCGGCGATATCAGTGAAATCGTCCCTGGAATCACGTGCGAACTGTTTCCCGGCCACACCGCGCAGTTGATGGCCATCCATATCGATTCTGCGGGCCAGCGCGCGACCTATATTTCCGACCTGCTCCCGACCAGCGCGCATCTCGACGCGACCTGGGTCATGGGCTACGACCTGTATCCACTGACCTGCATTGAACAGCGGAAGCGCTTTTATCAACGTGCGATTCCGGAACAATGGCTGGTGCTTTTCACCCACGATCACGACCGTCCCATGGGCAAAATTCACATCGACGAGAAAGGCAAACCCACCCTGCGCCCAGTCGAACCACAAATGTAACTGTCACAGTTGTATAAATCTTTTGGGTGCCCCAGGTTCGCGTAGCTAACCTGGGATTGAACCCAGACCGCTTCGACTTCGCTCAGGGCAGGCTCCGCGAACCGGAGTGGAGAGACCTGCTTTTGCAGTTCGTTTCCAAATCTTGTCTACAGCTTCGTCAACAAATTGTTCCCCACCGGCGATCCAAGTCCGGTACAAGCATCCCAGCCCGCGCCCGCCTTGTACGCTCCATTATTGCCGGATGTAATGTCGTGAAACGCATCGCTGCCCTGCATCGGATAAATCTGCGGATTCAGAAATCCCACCGGCTTGCCCAGTTTCTGATTCAACAACGCAACCAGTCCTGCCCACAACGGCGCAACGGCGCTGGTGCCGCCGACCACCTCCGTCTCCCCATCGACCTCGATCGAGTACCCAGTTGCCGGCGCCGCGTCTCCGGCAACATCGGGCACGCCGCGGCCGCTACCGCCATTCGTCGCTTTCGAAATATTCGCGCTCTGCTGCCACGCCGGCAAAGCAAACACGGCACTCACGCCGCCCCCGCTGGCGCCGCCGCTCTGCGCTTCATCGTTCCACACGACCTCGCTCGACAAAGTTGTTCCGCTCACCGTGATCCTCGTCCCTCCACATGCCAGCACATGCGGGCTAGATGCCGGAAAATCGACGTGGTTCGCGCCATCGTCAACCCCATCGGTCGAGCCGCTGTCTCCGCTGGCAACAGTAATGGTGATGCCAAGCGCCGCCGCCGATTGACACGCGTTATCGAGCGCCGTCATCGCCTGCGCGGTCCAACTGGATTCCGGCCCACCCCAGCTAATCGAAATCGCCGATGGATGGTTAGCCGTATCGTGGATTGCCGTCGTCAGCGCATCGATGAATCCCTGATCGGTATTCGGCGCGAAATACACCGCGATCTTCGCCGCCGGCGCGATGCTCCCCGCCACTTCAATATCGAGCATCACCTCGCTGTCCGCGCCGCTTGGGTTCGTGGGCGCGTTCGCTCCGCCATCGACCGAGACCGCAACCACCGTCGGCGGCGCGATATTTTGATTCTGAAAATATTGCTGAATATCGTTTTCAGTGAATCCGCCGCCCAGCTCAACCATGCCGATGGTTTCGCCGCTGCCGTCCGCATCCGAGGGAAAGCTGTAGAACTCGGCAACTTGCCGCGGCAGATAACTCTCGGCCCCAACCGCCGCCGGACGCAGATCTTTCAACTTCCGAAGATGCGATTTCGCCTGCGGCCGCGTGTCCAGTCCGAGCACCGCTTCCAGCAGCGGCGCGCAGTCTGCCGGAACGCTGATCGCCTGCCTGTGAATTCGGTACCGTCGGCCATCGTGCTCCACCTGCTGCATCTCAGTCTGGAACGCCTGCTGCATCTGCTCCGCCGTTCCCGTCACCACCAGCGTGCGGCGATCGAGGCTCGATGCCTCTTCATCGATCGACAAACCGTTGTGTCGGGCGAACTCCCGCAATTGGTCGAAGGCGGCTGGGTCCGCCGCGTACTTGCTGGAAAACTCTTCTCGCGACAAATGCTTCCCGCGCAGGCTGGCAAGATCGAGCGGTTCCCTGCGTTTCACGATCAAAGAAACGCGAACCTTTTCGGCGGCGGCCGCAGGGCCAACCACGCGCGCGGCGGACGCAAGTTTGCGCTCCTTGAACGGCAGCAGGACGCGTTTTGAATTAGAAGATGAGGATTGCATGGGGGATTGCCTCCTGGTTCGTGGCCTGACTTCTTCTCCCTCAAAGAGATGCACCCGCACCGCCTTCCAGCACTCCGCGGACAGATAAATATCGGTGCACAAATGTTGTCATCCCAAATTCCCCTTCCTGTCTCGCTTGACCCAAATTGATCCGCCCGCTGGTTCCTTCAAAGAATTCCCGATGTTGCATCGCGCAGTGTGTACTCAGATTCTCCGAAAATCTCTGGCCTCCGCGATGCTTTATCCTGAAAGATGTGGCCGAAGATCCCAAACATCGCATCACCAGACGGCGCTTCCTTCAGCTTTCCGGCCTCAGCGCGGCGGGCCTGCTGGCGTATTCCGGCGAGTTCGAACGCCACAACCTTGAAATTACGCATCGCACCGTCGAGCTGACGCGGCTTTCCCCCGCGCTCGATGGCCTGCGGATCGCCCACATCTCCGACTTCCATTACGAGCAATACACTGAACCGTTTTTCATCCGTCATGTGGTCGAGCAGGTCAACCGGCTTTCGCCCGATCTGGTTGCGATGACCGGCGACTACGTCAGCAATGGGCCAATGCCCGCCGGCTGGGGCGCGAAACACGCCGACCCTTGCGCGGAGGTCCTGGCCCGCATCGACTGCCAGCAAAAGTGGTGCGTGCTCGGCAATCACGATGTCGCCGTAGGCGCGAGGACCGTGACCAACGCGCTGGAAGCCCACGGACTGCCGGTGCTGGCGAATCGCCACATTCCGTTTGAACGCAATGGCGCGCGCCTCTGGATTGCCGGCGTGAAAGACATCGGCATGAGCGACCCGGATTTGGACATGGCCGCCCCGCGCGGCTTGCAGACTGCGAATGAGCCGGTCATTTTGCTGGGGCATGAACCCGACTACGCTGACCGCGTCGTCAAGCACGGCGGGGTCGATCTGATGCTTGCCGGCCACTCCCACGGCGGCCAGGTGCGCCTGCCGCTTGTAGGCCCGTTATATCTGCCCAAGCTTGGCCGTAAATATGTCGAAGGACTTTTTCATCTGCGCGGTGGCCTGCAGTTGTACGTGAACCGCGGCATCGGGGCCGTAGGCGTCCCCTTTCGCTTCGATTGCCGCCCGGAGTTGACCCTCCTCACGCTGCGTAGTCCACGAACTTAAAAGTTTTTCGTGGCTGCGGGATGTGGGTGCCCCAGCTTCGCGAAGCTAACCTGGGTCTATTCTCCGTGGTGCGCTCAATCCATCGCCGGTCGGAGGATAGATAGACTCGATTTTGTCGTTGGAGAAGCACTCAATGAATGTCCACGTTTCATTCGGCAAGCAGGGGTTGGCGCTCAACCTCCCCGATGGCCCGCGTTATCAAATCGTCAAGGTGCATTCCGCGCCGCCTCTACCCGATGTGGAGCAGGCGATTGGCGCGGCGCTCGACGCTCCCGTCGCCGGCCCTCCGCTGATCGAGCTTGCCCGCGGAAAGAAATCCGCGGCCATTTCCATCTGCGACATCACCCGCCCCGCTCCCAACCCGCTCACCTTGCCGCCAATGCTGGACCGTCTTCATCGCGCCGGCATCAGGCCGATGGATGTAACACTCTGCATCGCCACCGGCCTGCATCGCGCGGCCACTGACGAAGAGCTTAGGACCATCCTGGGTCCGAAGATCGCGGCGACATACAGAATCGTCAATCACGATGCGAGAGATCCAACCCGACACCTTTTTCTCGGCATGACCAAACAAGGCACGCCCGTCCACATTGACGAGCGATTCCTGGTTGCGGACCTTCATCTCTCGCTTGGATTTATTGAACAGCACCTGATGCTTGGATTTTCCGGCGGACGCAAGATGGTCGCGCCAGGGCTGGCCGCCCAAGAAACCATCAAGGTGATCCATTCGCCACGATTCATGCGCGAAGGCCGGGCGACCGAAGGCTCCATCGAGGAGAACCCGCTGCACGCGGAATTGCTGGAAGTTGCTCGCATGGCCCGTCACGATTTCATGCTGGACGTCACCTTGACCAAGTCGCGCGAGATTTCCGGCATCTTTGCCGGCGAGCCAGTCGCAGCCCACGCCGCCGGAGTGGGATTTCTGCGCTCCTCTTCGACCGAACACCTGCCGGACTATGTAGATGCGGCCATCACCTCCGCGGGCGGTTATCCACTCGATCTGACGTTGTATCAGGCCATCAAAGGTGTTACTGCGGCGCAACATATCGTCAAGCCAGGCGGAAAAATTCTCATCGTCAGCGAATGCGCGGAAGGCGTCGGCTCTCCGGAATTTGCCAAGAAGATGCGCGAATATCCAGGTCCACAGCCGCTTCTGGACCATATCCAGCACTCGCCCGTCGAGATCGACCAATGGCAACTCGAAAAGCTGGCGCTGGTCAGCCTGACGCACCAGGTTTTGTTGTACGCGCCAGGCTTGGCAGCCGGGGAGCTAGGGGATTTGGGCGCGAATTGCTTCGCCAACATCGATACCGCGGTGACAAGCCTCCTCAACGGCCTGCCCGCCAATCCTTGCATCGCCGTCATTCCCGACGGACCCTATGCCTATGCCAGAGTGGGACATGCTGACTCCGCACCACCCACAAATTCCTGAAATAAAAAGAGCGCGCTCCGGAAGAAATCTGCATCTCAATTTTCGGAGATAAATTTCGTATGAGCACGTATAGAAAGTCAGCTCTTAGCGCAACTCTTTGTTTCGGACTTGTATTTGGCGTGGCAGCTTGCCACGGGAATGAAACCCCAAACAGCACCGCCCAGAACACCAGCCAAAGCGATCAAGGCGATCCGGCAGCCGCCAACATGGCGCCTCTCAACGGTTCGTCGTCCACGACGCAGCCGGCATCGGACACGTCCTATGCTCCTCCTGCATCTTCTCAACAGTACAGCCAGGAGGAACCGCCCCCTCCGCCGCAGGACCAGGCCGACTACGATCAATCGCAGTATGCCGAAGGCGGCTATGACGACACTGCGGACCAGCAGCCCGTCTATGCTACCGAGCCTCCTCCGCCGCTGCCCGAATACGAGCAGCCCGACGCGCCCGGCGACGACTACATCTGGACTCCGGGATATTGGTATTGGTCTCCCGAAGGCTATTACTGGGTCCCCGGAGCATGGGTGCTCGCGCCTTACGTTGGCGCGCTATGGACCCCGGGATATTGGGGTTGGTACGGCGGCCGTTATCG
>JBOGLY010000225.1:0-5730 GCA_050746425.1 Acidobacteriaceae bacterium | reverse complement strand
CTGGCATACGGGTACGTTCGATGGTGTGTTCTGGTGACCGCTCCTGCGCTGGCGGCGGCAACGGGCGAGCATCGTGACGAATGGGATAGTTCCGGGCCCTCTCCAGCAACTCATGGATCCGATATGTCAGTGGCGAGACGGGAACCTCGGGTGCGCGTGTCACGGAATCTGGAACGATCTCCACCTTCCGCCGCTCGGTAATCTCCGGTTCCCGCGGCAGATCGAACCTCATGGCTGTGCTCCACCAGCGACATTTTGCTTTGGAGTATCGGTTGCAATGTCGTTGCGTTCTTCTGTCGTTGCCTTCCCGCCACGCAGGATTTCCACGTCGTACTCCGCCGGGTCGCCGAACTTGTCCATCTGTTCGCGGGCCATCTCGCGCATCTTGCGGATGCGCGCAATCAGATCCGACGTGCGATCTTCATAGGGGCTGTCATGGTCGAGCATGTTTTTACGGCTCCTCTTCTTCGCCGAAGCGATTGAGAATTTCTTCCGACAACTCGCTCTGCCCGGTATGAATTTCCCGGTCGAGATGTTTCAGTTTGCGGCCTGTGTCGCGCAGAAAGAACTTGCGCTCGATCCATATGGTCAGACCGAGAATATTGACAAACAACAGCACGCAATACGTAGCAAGGGGTCTGAGATACTCATGCAGGATCAGACTGCGCCAGGGCACAAGGAAGTGTGTCTGGCTCATCAGCCAGAAGCCGAGCGTGAGAAAGATCAGCGTGGCAACGAAGACGGCGTTGGCGATCATGGGTGTCCTTTCCATCGCGGGCGGTGCGGCATTGTCAGAACAAAAGCGGAGAGGCGTGAGCCTCTCCGCCAAAAGAGCGCGGACGGGGTCAGCCGTCTTCGCCCGTATCGACGACTACTAAAGGCCGGTCTAGTCTGCGGATATGTATCGCATGGACTCGATCAGCATGATTTGTGCCTCCTTCCAGGAGCGTCCAGCGCAACTCGCCGACGATCTCGACGTAGTCGCCTTTTTTCATGCCGCGAGTGAAGCCGCAGAACCAGGGGCCGGGGCAGATAATCCTGTGCCACTCGGTCTCGGGTGTCCATTCGTTGGTGGCAATGTCCCAGATCCCGGACATCGTCACTAGCAGCAGCACCACGTAGGAGCCAGACTCGATGTGGTCGGATGGGAGAACCTGAGCATCTGCGCCCAGGAAGCCACGCAATTTGACGGTATTTTTGAAGAGCGCCATGATTGCACCTCCTTCCGGAGAAGGAACGCCGCTTACGCGGCGTCCTCCTCGGAGATGGAGTCGGCATCGGGATTGCCGTTCGGCTCTGGACGCGCCAGCTTCTTGACGAGGCTGGCGCGGACTTCCCAACTGCGGCGCTTGACGGTAGATTTCTGCTTGCCGGTGCCGACTTCTGTATCGAATTCGGAGCTGCGCAACTCGCCTTCGACCTCGACGTAGTCGCCCTTCTTGAGGCCTTTCGCGTACTCGGCGGGCTTGGCAAAGCAGACAATGCGGTGCCATTCCGTGCGCGCGACCCACGCGTTGGTCTTCTTGTCCTTGTAGCTGGACTTGGTGGCGAGCGAGAGAACGACGACGGACTTGCCGTGCGTGGTGGCCTGGGTCTGTGCGTCTTTGCCGATGTAGCCCTTCAAGCGGATGGTGTTTTCGTAGAGTGCCATGATGATTTCCTCCATGTTGGTTTTGCCCGGATTTCACTCGGGACACTCCTGCGCGAAGCGACGCGAGTGTGCCCCGCTCCCAAGGCCGAGATGTGCTTTCTGCGGAGGCTCCGGGAAGAAATTTCCAGCGTGTTCTTTGCGCGGGAAATTTGTTGCTGGAAACCCAGACCCGAAGGGCGTTCGCCGTGGCGAACGAAGCAGAACATCGAAGCGCCGCCGGGCGCGGGAACAGCACCGAGCGAGTGACCGAGGGAGAGCAGGGAAAAAACTGGAGGTATGGCGCTCGTAACGCAAATATCCGCACTCCGGGGCGACTGCTCAAGACGCACTTCAGGCAACTGCAAACGATCCAATCCGCTGTCTCGCCGCCATCCAAAGCTACAAGTAACCAGCGAGTCGGATGTACGCACACGAACCGCATTTCGATCGCACCACGTCCAGCGACAAGGTCAGATAGGGGCCACACAGGTGAAGGCACACAACAGCTTCGGTACAAAGATGTCGGCACGATAGGCACGCCCGTGATCTCCGGCATGGGGATACCACGCGCCAGCTTCGTCATCGCTGGCATGGCGTGACCTCCTGATGCCTGACGATCCCGTCGACCGCCGCGATGCGTTCGCCAATCCAGCGCATGACCGGCACCGCCATCGAATTGCCCAGCGCTCGATACCGTGGCCCATCGGCTGCGAGTTTACCCCGATACTCGACCAGGGTGTAGTCGTCGGGGAATCCCTGCAACCGCTCGCACTCGCGCGGAGTCAGACGGCGCACTGCCACGGACGAATGCAACAGGTTCGGAGGGCCGTTGTTCGTATCCGAGCTATCGACCTGCCTGGCATACGAGGCAGTCAGTGGAGCAGCCACAGCGAGTTGCCCTCCACCATTCGCGTGACTGGTGTCATGTCCCATGCCGCGCAACGTGGGCGCGACATTTCCCGCATCCGTTCCGCAATCCTTGGCGGAAAATGCGAGATAGCTGTTGGTGCTGCCGCCGGATGCGGCGCACAAGCTGGCGGTATCGGAGAGATGCGGCCAGGCTCCGCCCTCGCGCCCGCGCAGGTTGAACGCGATGGCTTGTCCGTTTGTCTGCTCCAAAGTATGCGCGATGCCATCGGAGAAACCATGACCATTCGATTGCGTGTGGGCTGTGCAAATGGCGATTGGCACCAGGGGCGTGCCGCGCCCGGTGCCGTCTTCGCTGCCATCAAAACCATCTGCGGAGAGGGCGTGGGCGATCATCGTTTCGGTCTCGAAGTCCTGCCTGCCCATGCCCCCGGCGTTCAGACAATGAGATATCTCATCCGTCGATGACAGTACGCCAGCGCCTAATTGATTGCGGATAAAACCGTTCTTGCAGCCTGCATCGAGAGTGGCTGCGGTGTCCGTGAGGCGACCGCCAGCAGGGCCGACTTCAACGCCTCCGGCAACTCTTTGCCGCGCTTCTCGGCGCGGCGGAGGATTCCCCGACAGGCAAGACTCGTCAAGTAGTACCGCCGCGGCAGCTCGCCAGTCTCCAAGATGTCCGATAGCGAAGACGCGGCGCCGTCGCTGGGGTACTCCGAAGTATCGAGCGTCCAACACTCTCCATGCGAGGCCATACCCGAGTTGGACCAGCATCCCGACGAAGGCTCCAAACGTCCGTCCGTTGTCGATCGACAGAACGCCGGGCACGTTCTCCCACACCACCCATACGGGCCGGATGCGATCAGCAAGTCGAGCAAACTCGATGGTGAGGTTGCCACGCGGGTCATCCAGTCCCGCTCGCTTCCCGGCGATGGAGAAAGACTGGCAAGGTGTTCCTCCGGCCAAAAGGTCGATTGTTCCAACATCCTCTGCTCCTATGCGAGTGAAATCGCCGGCATTGATGACGTCGCCATCGGCGGGCAGAGCCACAACATTGCGAATGGCGGCGGAACGCTGCTTCGCCTCCTTCCTGTCCGGCGCATCGCGTGGGCTTGGCATAAAGATGGGCCGCGATGCGCGATAGCGCGAGCGCAGCAGCCAGCAGCAGAATGGGTCGATTTCTGCAAACATCGCTGCCTGCCAGCCCAGCGACTGCCATGCGACGGTTACAGCTTCAATGCCTGAACATACGGAGAGATAGCGCATCGTCAATTCCCGAACGCCTGGTCTTCGCGGCAGTAAGTGATGACGAGGCCGAGCGGATTGGTGAGCAGCATCTGATTCGGCACCTCGTCGCGGAAGCTGTAGACGACGTTCGCTGTCCACTGTTCGCGGCGCAATTCCTGCATATCGCCGGGCGAGCGAAAGATTTTGTCGAACTCGATCTCGGCGCGATACGGCGGCTGGCGCAGGTCTTCGAGCACCACCGAGTGAATCTCGATATCGACGTTCGGCTGCGAGGGGTCGAGGAGAAACGATTCCAGCGTCTTCGCCTTCTGGAAACGCTGGATCGTCGCGTTCTGCAATGGGTTCGAGAAAAAGCTCAACGACTGGGTGAAATCGCGCTGGACGGTCGAGTGGTTGCGCCCGTAATACAGTTCGGCCCATTGCGCCAGGTAATACTTGCTGACACGATCGATTGGGATTTTCTCAAAGTCGTCATACTGCATCACCTGGCCGCGCCCGGTATCGGAGACCGCGATAACGAGCGGCTTCAGCCGCAAAGCGGCGGTCTCGGTGCGATAGAAGAGCGCCAGCAAAGTGAGCGCGACCAGCGAGAGCACTAGCAACGCAACCTTGAGATAGGTGTTGGTCACCACGGGTTCGGCGTAAAGTTCGAGGTACTTCTGCCCAGCGTCTGAAATTGGAAATTGATTCTTTGGCATATCGTTATCCCAGTGGGTTGACCCAGGTGCCGGTGCGTCCGCTCAGGATGGCCCCGGTCAACTCCGGTATTTTGAATAACCCGAAGATGCAGACAAACAATGTCACGATCAACGCGGGCAGAATGGTGGAGGCATTCGAGAGGCTGATGGGGCCGATCACTCCCAGCAGCGCCAGCAGGACCTTGGCGAAGATGAAGATGAAGGCGCTGGCGATGACCTGGTAGAAACTGAAGCCCAGGAAGGCTTTGAACCATCCCCAGAACAGGAAATCCAATTTCGGCACGATAAAGAATGGGATAAAGATCGGCCCAAGCAATACACACACGGCAGTGGCGACAAATCCGTAAGCGATGACGGCAAAAGCCACGGCCTGCATCGCGGCCAGGGCAATGGCGACGACCAGAAACGTCAGCTCTTCGTGAAAATCGAAGACCCCCGGCGGCTGGCCGAGTTGTTCCTCGGCATGCGTGATTGCATCGGCGATCACCTGGGTCTGCTTCGATTCGATCTGCCCGGACAACTGCACGGCTTCCTGGGTGATGAGGTCGCTGAAACTGTACCCCATGCCCGGAATCGGCGACGAGTAATAGGTCAGCATCCCCAGGCCGAAGGAGATCGCCAGCAGCAGGTTGGCGAACTGGCCGAAGTGAAAGCTGCCATAAAATCCCTGCGCGGTCGATAGCGCGTTCTGGATGCCGAACCAGACAATCATGATGATGGCCAGACTGCGGAAGATATCGAGACCCATGATCTGGATCGCGGGACTGTTGGTGGCCAGCAACTGGCCGATGGCCTGGTTGAGAAACGTAAAAGGGTTCGGATCCATTTCAGTGTCCATTCGGGCTGAGCGAGATCGCGTGCATGGAATCGCTTACGCCCGCGGTGATCTGCTGCATGATGTTGGGAAAGTTCTGCTGAAAATAAATCGCTTCGTTGATGGCACGGTTCTGCGCGTCGATCTGCTGCTTCTGCGCGACAAGCTGTTGCTGGATGGAAGCCATGAGCAATTGGTTGGTGTCCTGCTGCGAATGGATCTGGAGCAGTGTCGCCGAGTTGATCTTGCCAAGCAAGGCAGCCTGCGTTTGCTGGCTGGAATCGGTCGAAAACGTATCCGAATCGAGGTTGGTCAACTTGGCTGCGAACGCTTGCTCATCCGTACGAATCGTTCCAAGAGTGGCAAGCGTATTGGTCGTGGTCGTTTGCGCTAACTCCGACGTTGCGTACTGATTGGCAACGGTGGCCTGGGTGCGGGAGTCGAGCGAAGAGTAACTTCCCGACGGATAACTC
>JBOGLY010000224.1:0-5738 GCA_050746425.1 Acidobacteriaceae bacterium | reverse complement strand
TAGTTGAAGTGCGCGGGGAGATGCAGCGCGAGCACAAAAAGGCAGAGAGTCAGGACGAGCGAAAAAATCTGCGGGGCGCGACCGCGCCGCGGCAGCAACAGCACGACGATCGCGCCGGCGGCGGGCACGAAGGTGAGCCACGTAAGGATGCTTGCGTTCAACACGAAATTCTTTCCTCTTTAGAACATGTGTGCGAAGTACAGCATTCCGATCAATACCAGCGCCGCGCCCACGGCCAACCAGCCGGCGTAGGAGCGGATATTTCCCGATTGCATCCGGCGAATGCCAGAACTTACCTCCCTTGCGCTGGCCGTCATCGCGGTGTTCGCGCCGTCGATTACGCCCTGTTCAATGCCGCGCCCGAGCACAACGCTGGAGAGCGCCAGAACTGGCCGGACAACGACGGCACCGTAAAATTCGTCGACCCAATATTTGTTCCAGACCAGGGTATAGATCGGCATCGCATTTTTCTTCGCCGCGTCGGCAAGCTGTGGCTTGCGACGATACATCAGGTCTGCAATGAACCATCCCAGCAGGGCGACGAACATGGCCACGCCGGAGAGGATCCGATCCAACTGAACGTCAGCCGGGTTCGGTGCGGCAACCGCGGCCATTTTACCGGCGCTTGAAAAAACGGGATCGAGAAAGTGCGCGATCCAATCTGTTCCGCCGAGCGCGGCCGGCCAGCCAATCCATCCGCCAATCAGAGACAAAATTCCAAGGATCACCAGCGGCAGCAGCATGATCCACGGGCTTTCATGCACGCCGTGAGCGCCATGTCCCGCATGATTGGCGGCGCGGGATTCGTCGTAGCGCGGGCTGCCAAAAAATGTCATGTACCAAAGGCGAAACATGTAGAACGATGTGAGTCCGGCGGTCACCAAGCCGACTACCCACAATGCTTTTCCGCCGTTCGAGGCGCGGAAGGCCGCAGCCAGGATCGCATCTTTGCTGAAGAACCCAGCGAATGGAAATATGCCGCTGATGGCAAGCACGGCAGCGGTCATGGTCCAGAACGTGACCGGCAGCTTTTTGCGCAGGCCGCCCATCTCCCGCATGTCCTGTATGCCGCCAAGCGAGTGAATGACGCTGCCAGCGGCAAGGAAGAGCAGCGCCTTGAAAAACGCGTGGGTGACGAGATGAAAGATTCCCATCGAATACGCGGCCACTCCGCAGGCGAGGAACATGTATCCGATTTGCGAAATGGTGGAGTAGGCAAGGACGCGTTTGATGTCGGTCTGCAGGATGCCGATGGTCGCCGCGAAGAATGCGGTGGCCGCGCCAATGGCGGCCACGACAATAAGCGCAACAGGAGAGCGGTCGTACAGCACGTGGGCGCGAGCCAGCATGTACACGCCCGCCGTAACCATGGTGGCGGCGTGGATCAGCGCTGAGACCGGCGTGGGACCTTCCATTGCGTCCGGCAACCAGATGTAGAGGGGAATCTGCGCCGACTTGCCGGTGGCGCCAAGGAGCAACAACAATGCGATGGCAGTAAGGATGCCGCCCTGCATTGCCGGATGCGTCGAGATCGCCGCGAAGACAGTATTGAAATCCAACGTGCCGAAGTGGGCGACGATCAAAAACATGGCAAGGAGAAAGCCAAAATCGCCGACCCGGTTGACGATGAATGCCTTGAGACCAGCATTGGCCGCGGAATCTTTTGTGTAGTAAAAGCCGATCAGCAGATAGGAGACCAGGCCGACGCCCTCCCACCCGACAAACATCAGCAGGAAATTTGCCGCGAGCACCAGCGTCAGCATGAAAAACAAAAAGAGATTCATGTAGCTGAAGAACCGCCAGTAGCCGTCTTCGGCGGTCATGTAACCGACGGAATAGATGTGAATCACAAGTCCTACGCCGGTGACGACCAGCAGCATTACGATCGTGAGCTGATCCAGCAGGAAGGAAAAATTGGCGTGGAAGCCGGTGACCGCGATCCACGGAGTGGCGAAGCTTTGAACGTACGGCATCGCCAGCCCTTGATGCACGCGCGCCGCCAGCCAGAGGACCTGCGCAAAGGCCGCGGCGGGGAACAGCAGGGCGACCAGCGACACAATGGGTTTGGGCAGGCGTCGGCCAAAGATTCCGTTGATCGCAAAGCCCGCCAGCGGGAACAGCGGCAGCAGCCAAAGATATAAAGAAGGTGTCATAGTTTCATCAAGTCGATCTGGTCGACGTTCAACGTGCTGCGCGAGCGGAACAGGGAGATGATGATGGCGATTCCGACGGCGGCTTCCGCGGCGGCGACAACCATGACAAACAAAACGAATATCTGACCGCTTACCTGATGCCACTGGTTGGCAAAGGCCACGAATGCCAGGTTGACGCCATTCAGCATCAGCTCAATCGACATGAAGATGGTGATGATGTTGCGCTTGATGAGGAATGAGCAGACGCCGATGGAAAACAAGGCGGCGCTCAGAATCAGGTACCAGAGGATGGGAACGGTCATCTCAAGGCTCCTTCCGCGCCAGCACAACAGCGCCGAGGATTGCGACCAGAATTAAGACAGAGGTGACTTCAAAGGGCAACAGCAGGTCGCGGAACAGGACCCGGCTGAGATCGCCGGTGGTGACCAGAAAAGCGCCGAGCCGCGTTCCGCCGAAGCTGAGCCGCAGCGTGTAAAAGGTGCAGGCGAGCACCGCGAAAAGAGCCACCACGCCGGGAATGCCCGCCGCGTAGGCAATTCGGCTGCCGTGGGTGCGGTCCTCTTTGCCGGCATTCAGCAACATGATGACAAAGACAAACAGCACCATAATTGCGCCGGAGTAGACGATGATTTGAGCCACGGCGAGAAATTCCGCGCCCAGCAACAGATAGAGCACAGCGAGCGAAGACATGACGACGATCAGCGACAACGCGCTGTTGATTGGGTGCCGCTGAAACAGCAAGTTCAACGCGCCGCCGAGGCACAAAACTCCGAAAAAGATGAAGACGACTACATTCATCGCGATCCAATTGCGGCAGATGCCGCGCGCCGGTCAACCATGGAATGCCAGCGCCAAACTAGTTGCCAGTACGTTCACAATGGCGATTGGCAGTAGATATTTCCAGCCGAACCCCATCAACTGGTCGTAACGGAAGCGCGGCAACGTTCCGCGCACCCAGACGTAGAGAAACAGAAAACAGAATACCTTGAGGACGAACCAGAATACTGGAAGAACCACCTGGGCCGCGAGGCCGCCAAAGTCCGGGAACAGATTGCCGAAGGGACTCGACCAGCCGCCAAGGAAGAGCACGGTGGCGACGCACCCGACAGTGATCATGTTGGCGTATTCGGCCATAAAAAACATGGCGAACTTCATGGAGCTATATTCGGTGTGATAGCCGGCGGTGAGCTCGGTTTCCGCCTCCGGCAGGTCGAATGGGGTGCGGTTGGTTTCAGCAAACGCGGCGCACAGATAAATGAAGAACGCGACGAACTGAAATCCGCCAAAGAAATTCCACGACAGGAGACCGTGCGTGTTCTGGACATTGACGATGTCGCGCAGGCGAAGCGAACCGGTACGCAGCACAACGCCGATGACAGAGAGGCCGAGCGCAAGCTCGTAGCTGACCATTTGCGCGGAGGAGCGCAGGGAGCCGAGCAGGGAATATTTATTGTTCGACGACCAGCCGGAGAGCGCGATGCCGTAAACCCCTATGGATGTGACGCCGAGGATGACGAGCAGTCCGATGTTGATGTCGGAGATCTCGAACATGTCCACTCCGTGCCAGCGGATATTCTCGCCGAATGGGATCACGCCGATCGAAATCAGCGCGCAGGACAAAGCGATGATGGGCGCCAGAATAAACAGCGGTCGGAATACGGCGGTGGGCATCAGATCTTCCTTGAGGAAGAGCTTCAGTCCATCCGCGAGCGGCTGCAGCAGACCGAAGGGGCCGACGCGCGATGGGCCCCAGCGGTTCTGGATGCGGCCCACCAGCTTGCGCTCGAGCAATACCGTGTAGGCAACCGCCATCAAGAAGATGAGGGTCACCGCAACGACTTTCAGCAGGCTTAAGAGTACAAAGATCAGAATATTCACGTGCGTATCGTTTCCACTTCGACCCTCATGCCAATGCGCTCATCAATTCCATTCTCATTGCCAAGTTAGAGCATTTTCGCTATTGTTGGTCCGGCCCAAATCAATGGCACCTTCGTCTCCCACTCTAGCCGCTAACCACCCCACAGACAAAGACCTGTCTGTGGGGGCCCCGGGTAACGCGGCGAGAATGGGGCACCCAGGTTCGTCTTGCAAAGATTTCCTGAACATCAATCCGCAGCGACCATGCTTTTCTGCGCCTGGAACACTTCGACTTCGTTCAGCTTCTCGCTGTAATGGCCCAATGTACCGGATGTAAACAATGTGTCGCCGGAAGGGTCAACACCATCCGGCCGATTGGCAAACTGCGAACTTTTCATCAGACTGCTGCCATCTGGTTCGGTGGGCTGCGCGATTCCCGACAGCAAATCGATCCGATCGAAATTGTAACCGGAAACCAGCCGCTGAATTTCATCGAGCATGGCGTTGGGATCGAATGGGCTAAGCCTCGGTTCGAGATTGTGTGCGGCCAGCCATACCGCGTGCCGGTCGGCTTCGCCGGATTGCGCTCCCCGGGACTGGCCCATGTCCGCGCGCACGCCTTTGCCAAACGGAACGAGCGTGTGCACATCTTCCCCCATCGCGTCGGCGATGCGAACGATCAGTTCCAGATCGCCGCGAACGCCGGAGCGATCGCCAGCCTTCCTGACCATTTGCAAATCGCCAAACGTATTGGTAACGGCGCCAGATTTTTCATACAGGTTCGAGGTCGGTAAAATCACGTCCGCCAGCTTCGCGGTCGCGGTCATAAACATGTCCTGAACGACGAGAAAAGTATGGCGGAATGCATCCTCAGCAATTCCGAGCCGCTCCACCGGATCGTCCCCAACGATGTAGACAGCCGCCAGTTCGCCGCGCGTGGCTGCGTCCAACATTTGAGACATATCGAGCCCTGGCTGCGAAGGAACGCGCCGGCCATATTCAGAGCGGATAGCGCTGTCTGTGGCGACGGGTTGATAGCCGGGCAGTAAATCGGGATAGAGACCCATGTCGGCCGCGCCGCGAGAGTTTACGGTATCGCCAAGGCAGGCAAATTTTGTGTCGGGCAAAGAGAGGCCGAATTCGACCAAAGCCTCGATGGCCGGCCCGCGCAACTCCGATCCGAATACGATGAGCAGGTTTGGCTCGGCGCGAAGAGCATCGCGCAGCGCTTTGGCATCGTCGCCAAACGAGTGGCTTTCTTTGCCGATCAGAAAATGGGCAAGCAACGAGTGGCTTTCCCTGGTGGAGAGAAAATGGGCAAAGTGGCCGTAGGCGTCCTCGGGAATTTGAACCAAAGATTTCGCTTGACGATGCAGTTTGATGCTGCGATGGTTCACCAGGTAAATTCGGGAGCCGTTATGGCGAACGTTCGTGCGCAAATTCCAGGCGAGCAGCGGATGCTGATTGGTCGGGTCATTGCCGAGAAGAAAAACGGCAGGTGACGAGGCGGCGTCAGCAATGCTCGCCATGCGATGCGACTGGCCAGCGAGCGCGCGGATGAAAGTGACGTAGTCCGCGGTGCGATGGTGATCGATGTTATTGGTGCCGAGCGTTCCGCGCGCAAACTTTTGCAGCAGATAGGCTTCTTCATCGGTAATGCGCGTGGAACCGATAACGCCAATGCTGGAACCGCCGCGCTGTTCGACCGTCGCGCGAAACTTTTGCGCA
>JBOGLY010000223.1:0-5752 GCA_050746425.1 Acidobacteriaceae bacterium | reverse complement strand
GGGCCACGGAGATGTCGCAGTCCTGCTGCGCCAATACTAGGCTCAGGCGGCGAAGCAGGCCGGGAGTGTCCTGTGCAATCACCTGCAAAATAGTGCTGTGGGTGGAGGATGTATTGTCCACGGAAAGCCTGGTTTCAACGCGCGTTTTGTTGTTCCGGGTGTGCGCCGAGTGCGCCCGGGCCGCCAGCAATCGTTCGACCGGTACAAGTCCGCCGGCCACTTCCGTCAGGCTCTTTTGAAACCGTTCGGTTTCCGCGGGATTGAGCGCGAGGGTCTCATAACGATCGAGAAAGCGGAAATGATCGATGACGGTCCCCTCCGCATTTGAAAAGGCGTCGGCCTTTATGATGTCCATCCCCCAGGCAGTCAGCGCGCCGGCGACGTCGGCGAACAAGAAGGGTCGATCGCGGGTAACAAGAGTGCATTCCCAGGACGCATCTGTGCGCGTCAGCGCGACGCTCGCGGACGCTACTGCCAACTTCTCCGCCAACTGCCAATGGCCCAGGATCTGCTCGGCGCCGCGGGTCCGCAGATACCTTTGCGGCAAGCCGGCGAGGAAGCCGTGAATCTTGGCGGAGTTCTTTGGTGAGAGCGAGATCACCCGCTGAATTGCGGCGGTATCCGCGTCAGCCTCAATGCGATCCGCATCCACATTGCGATCCAGATAATTTGAGGTTGCCATATATAGCCGCCACAGATTTTCCGCCTTCCAGGGAGTTAGCGCTTCCGGATTGACGGAACGGACATCGGAATAGGTCAGCAGCGTCAGTAGGCGGAGATTTTCCGGCGTGCCGACAACTTCGGCGAACATTCGCACCGTTTCAGCGTCGAAGATGTCCTTGCGCAGCGCCAGCGACATTTCCAGGTGGTTGCGAATAAGCCGCAAGACCGTTTCCTGTTGCGTGGAGGTCAAATGCCAGCGTTCGCACACAGCCTCGGCGATCGACGCGCTATGTTCGGTATGCTTGCCCTCGCCTCGGGCCTTGCCGGTATCGTGCAGCAGAGCAGCCAGGTACAGCAGTTCCGGTTCCTCCAGCTCGCGCAGAATCGAAGCAAATCCTTTCTCCCATTCGCCATTCGGACGCGCCAGCGAGTGGAGGTTTTCCAGGATCAAAAACGTGTGTTCATCGACCGTATAGCGATGATAGGCATCCCGCACCACCAGTGCGTCGACGCCATGAAACTCCGGCAGAATCAGTTCCAGAATTCCCATCGCGTGCATGGTGCGCAAGGCGTTAGCAACCTCCGGTCCAAGAAGAATCCTGTGCACGCGGCCCCAGAGCGCCGCGCCTTCCGGCAGGCTTTCCGCCAACACCGCCAGCGATTCGCTCAGGTGGCCTTCGGCTTCGCGCGTCAGTTGCAGCGGTTGTTCGGCCATCAATTCAAAAAGCGTCAACACCCGCTCAGGGCTGGTATATTCCTCCGCTGTTTTCAGTGAGATTTTGCCATCGGCCACTGGACAGCCGCGCAATATTGCCCGGCTTCGCCATTGCCGGAACTGATCGATGACTGCCGGTCGGCCGCTGGGAATCTCGTCCAGCATTTGCCGCGTGAGCCATTCGATCGAGCGCGCATGGCGAAAATATTGCCGCATCCAGCCTGCCGTCTGGGAGGATTGTTCGTCTTCCGTACGCGATTGCGACGACGAGAGCCCGAGGCGCCGCGCCGCCGCTTCTTCCTGTGCCTGCCAATACAGCATGTTGTCGTCGCGCCGACTCCTGTAGTGCAAAAAGCTGCGCACCGCAATGAGAAACTGGTGGGCGCGGGCCGATTCGTCCTGACGCTCGATGAGCAAATCCCTTTCATAACGGTTCGCGGAAGTGCGCGCCGATGCCGGCAACACCTGTCCCAGCCAGACGCAAGTCTGGAAGTCGCGCAGCCCCCCAAGCCCATCTTTTACATTCGGCTCCAGATGGAAAAGCGTCCGTTGAAATTTGCCGTGGCGCGCATGGGCAAGGTTGGCGATGGCAGTGAACAGTTGAGAACGCCGCCGTTCAACCAGCGTAGGAACCCGCTCCAAATCGAGTTCTTCAAACAGAGAAAAATCCCCGGCGATATAGCGGCGATCGAGCAGGGAAAGCGTGAATTCTGGGTTCTCTTCGCTGATCCGCTCGCACTCCGCCAAAGTGCGGGTGGTAGCGCTGACTCGCAAACCTATGTCCCACAAATCCTGAGACAGTTTTCGAATGTGCGATTTGTGGCTGTTTTCCGCCATCGCATCGCAGGCGATGAAAAGAAGGTCAATGTCGGAATAGGGAAAAAGCTGTCGTCGTCCGTATCCTCCGATGGCGGTCAAAGCAAGACCCGGTGGTCCGTACTCCTCCGCGGCGATGTGTTCCAGCCACAGACGCTCAATCAAACTATCGACCAGCTCGGTACGGCTGCGCACCAGCGCCTCGCCTTCCTGCGATTGGGCAAACGTCTCCCGCATCTGCTCGGAAGCGCGTTGATACTCCACGCGCAGCAACTGGACCGAGGATGATTCGGAGATTGGGATAGCAGGCCTCCTTTGCGCGCAACGCATGTATCGAAGGGCCAGTCGAAAGGCCAATCAGCCGGAGAGCAGTCTAGAGCGCGGTCTCTCCACGCTCGTCGTTGCGGATGCGGATCGCTTCATCGATGCGCGACATGAAAATCTTGCCGTCCCCAATTTTTCCGGTGCGCGCGGCGGTCAGGATGGCCTGTATCGCTCGCTCCGCAACGACATCGGTCACGACTATTTCCAATTTAATTTTTGGCAGCACATCCACCGCATATTCCCGGCCGCGGTAGAACTCTGTATGGCCTTTTTGTCGTCCGTGGCCGCGCGCCTCCAGAATGGTGATTCCCTCAACCCCGATTTCGATCAGCGCTTCTTTCACCGCATCCAGCTTCGATGGCTGAATGATCGCTTCAATCTTCTGCATGTCTCGATTCCTCGCTTTTCATGGAAAAAGAAGGGCTGCTTGATTCTTCTGTCTTCGCTGCCAACCCAGATCCGCGCGATGCTACGGCAGCGCAGCACTACAAGTCAAAAAAGTGTTGTCATCCCGAGCGAAGCTCGCTTGCAGCGACCGCAGTCGATGGACCTGCTTTCCTGTCCACATTACAGTAATTTCGAATTCTCCCCTAAGATGCCGCGATTTCCCAATCGTACCCCTCTTCCCCGTGCTGGCTCAGATCGAGTCCTTCGTGTTCCTCGGCGGCAGTCACGCGCAAGCCGATCAGCATGTCTACAATCTTCAACAGCACCAGCGTTCCCACGATGGAAAGGGTCCAGGCGATCGCGACGCCAAGCAGTTGATGCGGCACCTGCATCCAGTTGCCATCGAGCCAGCCAACCGGCAATGCGTTGCCATGCGCGCCCTTGAAGATTGGATTGATGGCCCGCGTTGCGAACACTCCGGTTAAAATCGCGCCCAGCGTTCCACCTGCGCCATGTACGCCAAAGGCATCCAGGGAATCATCGTAGCCAAACCATTGTTTCACCCTGGCGACCATGAAGTAGCAGAACAGTCCGGCGAGGAATCCAATGGCGAGCGCCGACATCGGCCCTACAAAGCCCGCCGCCGGAGTGATGGCGACCAGACCCGCGACTGCTCCAGAAATCGCTCCCAGAGCGCTGGGCTTCCCATTGCGAATCCATTCCGCCAGGCACCAGCCAATGGCCGCCGCCGCCGCGCCAAAATGCGTGGCGACAAAGGCGCTGGTGGCAAGCGTGCCCGCCGACAGCGCGCTGCCCGCATTGAACCCAAACCAGCCCACCCACAACATGCCCGCGCCGATAAAGCTGAGTACGACGCTGTGCGGCGGCATCGGCTCCCTGGGGTAATGCAGGCGCTTGCCGAGGTACAGCGCGCAGACCAGCGCCGACACGCCGGACGTGATGTGAACCACCGTGCCGCCGGCAAAGTCCAATGTGGGCAGACCGCCGGTCCCGGAGGCATTCAACAGACCGCCGGTGCCCCACACCATGTGCGCCATCGGGGCGTACACGCACAGCGACCACAACAGCGTAAACAATGCCATCGCGCTGAACTTCATCCGCTCGGCAAATGCTCCCGAGATCAGCGCCGGGGTGATGATGGCAAACATCAACTGGTAGATCATGAATGTCGCAAACGGAATGGTGGCGGCATAGGCTGGGTCAGGCGCGGCGCCGACCCCGCGTAAGAATGCATAATGAAGTCCGCCGATAAAGCTGTTCCCAGAACTGAAGCACAAACTGAAGCCGACGAATGCCCACACCACCGTGACGATGCCAGTCATGGCGAAACTATGCATCATCGTGCTCAGCACATTTTTCTTCCGTACCAGGCCGCCGTAAAACAGCGCCAGGCCGGGTATGGTCATCATCAGAACCAGCGCAGCGGAAACCAGCATCCAGCCGTTATCGGCCGAAAGCTGTGCGGCGCGCACCGCCTGGTCCAATTGCAGCAGATGTTCCTGGATTTGTAGCTGCGCCGACGTACCTGCGGGAGCCGCAGACTGCGCCAACGCGCTCGCCGCGGAGCCCGCGAACAGCAGCAACACAAGACCAGCCCGAATTCTGGCGGCTGCGCAATGACCGCGTATCGCAAGACCTGCTTGCGGACCTCTACCCGCTACGAAAAATCGCCCCCGGCGAATCATGACGAGAAACCGCCTGACAGCCCTTGAATCCGTTGCATAATCGCTGCGCCTCGTGGTTTAAATTTGGACAGACTGAAACATGGTTGAGCCGGTCTTGAAAATTCGTTTGTGCACTAGACCCTGGAAATCGTCTAACGCCCACTCGCAAATAATCGCTATAGTCCTAAGGTTGCCGCGGCGAACGAAGAGTATAGCGTTTCGCCAGCCGACCGTAGTTCTCTCAATTTCCCCACCACCCCAATGCACATGATGCGCGCCGCGGAAGCCCGGCTGTGCTCGGCCCGGAATGACGAAGACGAAGCTAAGCTGCCAATCAAGTCGGGGAGATTCACAAGCAAGAATGATGGGGAAAATCTAATTCTACTTTGCCTTGAGGCAGTCAAAAGGTCGAATACAAATTTTTTATCGGTGCCATCTGTGCCTGCTTATGCGCAAGTTTTCAGGAGTCACCGGGTCAACTATCGACAAAATCTTGGACACCCGCTCCCTTGTGCGTCTTTTGCACTAAGGATGGTAGATCGAAACCGGCTGTTTCCATTGCTTGAAATCTCCGCGAGACGCATCATAGAAGGATGGTCTTTCTATGTTCGGCACGAGGCTGGCAATCGCCGGACCATCTACAAAGCCTTCGCCGCCGGGCATGTCGAACAAAGTTCTCTTTGAGGTGCCAGTGAAAAAAAGCAGCAATCGGATATTTTTCGCGGGTTTGCCATGCGTGGTATTGGCTTTTGGATTGTTAACCCAGCCGGGGCACGCAAACGCACAAGCGACGACCCTGCCCTCGGAGGCAAATCACGCCCTGTCCGGCGATAGCTCCAACTTCCTGGCGAGCCTAAATTGGCAGCCGATGGAGTTTGCAATGGCCGTGGCTCCGCAGCAGGACCAAAGTATGCCGCCCTATCGCCAGCCGCGGTCCCCGAAACCCCAACCCGGTCCGAAGGGTTCGTATTCAGCGCCAGCTCAATCCAATCAATCCAACAGTTCCAGTGCTTCCGATGAAGCCTTCCCTCCGTATGTTGTCGTGCCAAACTCGGAAATCGCGGGCAATCTGGGATCGACCTACATCCCGTTGGACAGTTGGATATATCCGGCGCTGATGCGGCTTTATTCACTCGGATATCTGGATCGTGCCTTTGTGGAT
>JBOGLY010000222.1:0-5757 GCA_050746425.1 Acidobacteriaceae bacterium | reverse complement strand
GGGCTGTATTCTCATCGCGTTGTTCGGCGGCTGTATCTACGGGCTGATCGTGCTGTTGCCGCTTTTTTATCAGGAGGTGCTCGGCTACACCGCCTACAACGCCGGTATCATTGTTAGTCCGCGCGGTCTGGGCGCTGTCGTCGCCATGCCCCTGATCGGCATTCTCACGGCGAAAATAGACAACCGATGGCTGATCGGCGCAGGATTTTTTATTTTTGGCATTTGCGGAATCTGGTTCGGAGAAGTCAACCTGGCCATCTCTCCCTGGACTTTTTTGTGGGCAATTATTTTAAGCGGGTTTGCCTCGGGCATGGTGTTTGTGCCGCTCTCCACGACTACCGTTGTGGGCTTGTCCAATCAGGAAATGGGCAACGCCACCGGCCTCTACAACCTGCTGCGCAATGTCGGCGGCAGCATTGGAATTTCTATCACCGACACCATCCTCACCCGCCACTCGCAGATGCATCAGGCCAATCTGGTCGGGAACCTGACACCCAGCGGTCGCGTCTATCAACAGCAACTCAGTCAGGCAACCGGCCATCTGGCCCCTCAACTGGGCACGGCCATGGCCAGGGCTGGTGCGCTGGGCCGTATATACAGTTCTCTCAACGTGCAGGCATTGCTACTTTCGTATGTGGACGATTTCCGCTATCTGGCGCTGGCATCCTTCCTCTGTCTTCCTGTCGTTTTGCTGTTGCGCAAGGCCATCGGACGCAAGGGCGTGGTCCACGCGGAATAGAGCGGGATTTTCTTTCTGTCATTCCCACAGGTGAACGCTTCAAGCCTTCTTTTGGCTTATAGAGCATCCCTCCAGTTGCTATAAAGCGGAGGGCGTCACTCTGAGCGAAGCGAAGAATCTTAGCATTTGGCTTTCTTCAACAATACAGCGGTCCTTCGCTCAGGATGACCAGCATTCAAGGGCTGGGCTCTACACCAATTGGAAATATGCCATAGATTTCGCCATGGCAACGCGCGCTTTCCTTACTTGTTGCTCTTTTCCTGTTTTGGATTGGAAACAATCAGGTCGTTGGTCACATGGAAAACACCCGGCACCTGCATCGCCCGCGTGTACGCTAATTGCTTGTCCATCTGGTTGTCCACTATGCCATACAGCGTCACTCTGCCATTCTGCACAGAGATGCGAATCGGGCGCCATGGCACTTCTGCATATCGCCGCAAGGCCGGGAACCCATAGATCGCGCGCAGCGTCCTGATTCGGATGCCGTCGTCCATCGGCGAGACAGGATCGACGCTGATGTTGTTGATCACATCTTTGACGCCTGGCTGATATTCCACCAGGGAGACGGCCGACTGTTGCGTGACCGGGCCCAGCGCATGACCGCCCAGCGTGACCACGCCATTCTGCACCTGCACCGAAATTGCATCGAACACCTGACCATAGCCGACACGGTCGACTTCGACCTTCTTCAGCAACTCTCTTTGCAGCACTTCGTCCGGAATGTTTGGACCGCCAACGGCAATATTGTCCCGCACGTCTTTGATGCCCGGCGTCTTCTTCGCCTTCTTCACGGCTTGTGCCTTATATGCGTACAAGGGCACTTGTCCTGAGAGCGTCGCCGTCCCATCCTGAACCATCACAGTCACGTCCTGAAAGTCTTTGCCTTGCAGTTGGCTGCGCACCGCGCTTGTCAACTGCGCATCGGAGCTTCCGTTGTCCTGCGCAAATGCGCACGCCGCTGGACCCATCAGGACCGGCGCCGCCATTCCCACCATTCCCACACAACAAACCGCAACCAGCAGCCTGGATACACTACGCTTGCTTTGCATTGGTCGTATCTCCTTCTTTCTCGCATCGGTGGGACTCTGGACCCAGGTCTCATCTTTGAGTTCTGGGTTCGCAGCTCGATCGCCAGTAGCCCACTCATTCCAAATAGATGCGGGGGTTGGCAAAAAGGTAGCAGTTTCCGCAAAACGGACTTTCGCAATCATCCCGGTTGACCGGAAAGCTTGGCCATCAGCGCACCACGTAAAAATTCAAACGATTCACGCGCAGCCTGCTCCGCTGTCGGTCTTGCCAAACACTCTACCGCTAGCGCGCCATCGTATCCCGCCGCGTTCAGCGCGGCGATAGTTTCCGCGAAATTGTAATGTCCCAGCCCTGGGTATGCTCGATTGCTGTCGGCTATATGAACATGACCAATGTGGTTGGCCGCCGCGACGATATTTCGGCCAATCCGGTCTTCTTCAATATTCATGTGATACGTATCGATGTGGAGCTTGAGTCGTTCGGAAGTGAATCCTTCGATATAGCGGACGCACTCATCAATCGTGTTCAGGACGTCGCTTTCGTAGCGATTCATGGCTTCCAGCACCAGCGTCACTCCGGATTCCTGCGCGACCGCCAGGCACTCCTTCAAAGCCGCGGTCAAATGGCGCTTGTATTCAGTCCGGCCGCGGCAATCTCTCGCCATGCCTTTTATCAGACCCACGATCACGACCGCTCCGAGCTCGCTGCCGAGACGAATGAATTCCTGCAATCTGTCAATTGCACGTTGCCGGACTCCCTCCTCTTGGCAGGTCAGTGTGAGGCCGTCGCGAACCGAAGCCAACCCGGTCCCTATCGAGGAAACTGTCAATCCAGACGTTTGGCACGCATCGAGGATCTGGCCGGCATCCACTTCCGCCGGGTCGGCGACATGCAACTCCACGGCATCGTACCCGATCCGCGCGGCCAGCTCGATCGAGCCAGCATAGTCTCCCCGCAGAACCAGCGGCACTTGCTCCGGTGCTTCTTTCACCATCGTGACCGCCAGTTGCAAGTTACCCTCCTATTGCGTTAACGATTGCTCGACATTGCAAAATCTCTGCTTTGGCAAATAGCGACAGAACAACAAGGAGCCTTCCTGAACGAAGCACAGCGAAGTGAAGGGCCTTGCGGTTACCTCTAGCCCAATATCCTTCGCCTTCGGCTCAGGGCGACAACCTTGTTTTGCCATTCAGATCCCGCACCGAAAATGCACTCTACTTATGTCGCCCACGAATCTGCAAATACATGCTGAAAACGTTCGCTTCGTCGCGCACCGCGATGACCGAAACATTGCGGGTCAAATCCAATTGACCCTGAATCAACTGCTGTGCTGTCGTATTCACATTCGTGGCAAAGGTCAGTGTCAGGTTGCGTCCCACCTGCTGTTCCACCGTGATGCGGGCCGTCGATTCACCCAGGGTCCCGACAAAATTAGGATCGACGCGCACACTGCCCACGCCGAACAGTTTTTGCACTCGGCTGCTGACAGCCGCGTTCAGCGCGCCTCCCAGCAATGCCTCGGTTGTCAAATTGGCGTTCGCTTGCTGCTGCTCCCCGTACATTGCCGCCTGCTCGTTGGTCCGGCCCAGCGCAAGCAGCGCCAGCACGTCGGCCTGCGTCAGCGGAGGTTCCGAGCGATAGGAAATTTCCAGCTTGTCCGGGGGTCCATGCAAACTGATGATAATGTCGTAATTCTGCACCCTCGCCGAGGCTTCCAGATCAATCTCCGGCGCAATCGTCACCGGATTGGCAAAAATTATGTCCCCTTGCTGCACGCTATATTTTGTTCCGGCGAACGAAGCTGACCCCTCCGTAATGTCGATCCTGCCCAGCACCGAGGGATTTTCCAGCGTGCCTCGAATGCGCAGATTCACATCGCCAGCCAGCGATGCAATCGAGTTCTGGAACCCAAGCTCCGGCGCCGACGTTACGTGAATATCGAGATGCACGCGATTCAGCGGCGAAGATGGATTGATCGGCGCAGATACTCCGCCCCCGCCCGTCGCAAACGAGGTCAGGTCCACATTGCTGTCGATGCCGAAACGCATCAGTTGCACAGTTCCGCTGACCAGCAGACTATTGGCTCCTCCAAGCACTCGCAGCTTTGCATCGACTGAACTGGAAACTCCCTTGGGATAGCGAATTCGAACCTGCTGCGTGGTTGCGGTCAGATCCACAAAAATTCCGTTCCGATACCCTACGAAGCCCTTCACGTCCAATTGCCCGCCGCCGGAAGAACCCTTCAACTGCCGCACCACCAGGCGGTCCTGGTCGAATACCATGGTCCCGTTCATGTCCGTCAGACCGTTGGTAATGTTCGTCACGTGCAGATCGATATGGTTCAGGGTGGCGCGCCCTTCAAAGTCCGGTTTGGCGGCAGTTCCCCGCGCATCCACTACAAATTGCACCTGCCCAGAAGACTGAATTTCGTTGTTCAGCGTGGAGGCAAGCGCCGCGTTGATCGTGCCCTCCGAATGCAGATGAAGTGCATCCCCGCGCAGCAGGTCGATCGTCCCGCCTGCGACAAAATCCATGTCCGTTCCTTGGATATGGATTTGCGTCAGTTGCAATTTCCCATCTCGCAACGATGCGCGCAGCGGTCCTTCGGAATGCAGCGGTACCCCGCCCAACGTTGCCTCAAACGCGTTCAGGTTTGCGTCTCCCTGGATTTTTACCGGATCGCCCAGCGGACCCGCCATCGCGATTTTTCCATCCAGCGAGGAATTGCCTTTGATCTCGGAAGAAGTCATTATGCGCAGCAGCGGACCATAATTAAAATTCGTAAACGTCAACTGCATCTGCGCTGGATATTCCCCGCTCAACCGGACCTGCCCGCCAAGGTTCATTCGCGCCTGAAACAGTTCCGCGCGCGAGCTTAAAAACAACGTTCCGCCGAAAATTTTTGCCGTGGCATTCAGATGTCCGACGGGCTGCCCATCCAGGGTCATACGTTCAATCTGCATCTCGCCACTCGCATGCGGGACAGCTATTGTTCCTGACAGATGCAATTGCGCCGCCATCACGCCGTCGGTCTTCAACCGTGGTCGTTCCAGGGCTTCAATCTTCGCCAACTGAAAATGAGCGCCTGTCAGCTCCCCCTGCAAAGCGCCGGTTTCATCGTTGTATTCGAGCTCCCCATTCCCTACGCCACCAGCCGCCGCGATCCGAACATGGGTCGCCTGCAACAAATGCCCCTGCGCGGACAGCACCATCGATGTGCTGGGAATCGCTTGCCCGTATGCGACAGCTTCCGTCAGCAACACTAGCCCGGAGCCTTCCAGATCATCGACCGTCCCCGCTACGTGCGCATGCGCGTCCAGTGTTCCAGAAACCGGATACGTCGTCCCTGCGATTGCCTGCAACTGGCCCACGGAAACCTTCGTCGACTGCACGGTCGCGGTGATCTGGGTGTGCTTGTCGTAGGTATATGTGTCCGGCGCAGTGCGGTCCGGCAAAAGATCGAATGAGGTATGGATCACACTTGGGCCGCGAAACAGTTCTCCATTACGTAAAATCAACCGCGCCGGAGCATAAGAAATGTCGCCGTGAAAACCATCCCATGTCAGCAACTCCGGCGACTGCCAATCCACTTTTTTGTCCTGCCCGCGCCTCGCCACCACCATCTGAAACGGTCCGGAATCCAGATGCCCCACGGCCTGCAATGCGAAGAACGACCCATGGATCAGTCCATGGAAATCCGCCGCTCCCAGCAGCTTCAACGGCAGCGCGTGCGGCGCATTCTTCGGAGTGGCCCGCAGGTCCGTCATCGTCAGCAGCCGGTCGAACTCACTCAGATCGTGCCCGACTACATCCAGCCGCAGATTGCTATGCAGGTCGTGCTCCAGCAGATCCAGCGTTCCCACGCCATGCACCTGCGTGGCTGGCGTATGCAGTTTCGCGTCGTGAATCACCAGGTGTCGATGGTCGCCAAGATAGTCCGCATGCGCCGGCCCGCTGACCGGCACCAGCCCCAGCGTTCGCCGCGGCAC
>JBOGLY010000221.1:0-5785 GCA_050746425.1 Acidobacteriaceae bacterium | reverse complement strand
ATGGTGGGCGCGTTCAAGAACCTCGCGCTCAAGTCATGGCGAGCTCCGTGCGGAACGGGAAAGTGAAAGTGGAGAGCCACGAGCACCCAGCGAAACGACATTGCCGGTCCCAAGGTTAGGTGTCGATTAACGCTATCAGGCCAAGCAGGTGATTTAAACGAATTATTTTTTGTTTGTTTTGGGAATGGGGTGGATTTTTCCCGGCACCCATCTCCTAACCCCTTGAGTTGCTTGACCCATGGAGAGCCGTTCCATAGACTCAAAGAAGCTCGCGTCCAATTGTGGGCGGTTAGCTCAGTTGGTTAGAGCGTCTGCCTTACACGCAGAATGTCGGGGGTTCGAGTCCCTCACTGCCCACCATTTACCTGTTTCAACACATCCAACAAAGTCCAGGAAATAGAGATAATCCCCAGTAAACACTGAGGATTATCGTCTATTTGCGTCCAAATCTGTACTATGGAAGCCAGACACGGCTGGGGGGTACATTTGGGGGTACTTTCCTTTTTGTCTGGGGGTATTTTCTCGGAAGCTGGATTTGAGATCCGTGGCAACCTTGCCGTAGCTCATGAAGGTCGTGAGTACCTGCTCATGTCCAATATTTTGACTCCACGCCTTGAATGCTTCGGGAGACTTGCACACACTCTGGCCGAGTTGGACAAGCGTGTTTCTCAGACTATGCGGGTTGAAATGCGGCAGACCCGCACGCTCGAATGCCTCACGAAAGACTTTGCCAGTAAACGGACCTGGCCACTAAAACTCGTCATAGGCAATCTGCTTGGCCGGAACACCAACGGACGCCAGCATCTGATTGCAGGCCTTGATCATCATCGGCGGTCCACAGAGATAATATTCCGCAGCCTCGGGGTTCGGATGGTCACGCAGGTATTTCTCCAGCACCACCTCATGAACAAAGCCTATGTGCCCGTTCCAGTTGTCTTCCGCGAGGGGCGCCGAAAGCGCCAGGTGGAACGTGAAATTCCTGTGACGCGTCTCCAGCGAACGAAAATAGTCCTCGTAGAAAATCTCTTGCCGCGATCGCGCGCCATACCAGTAGGTGATCCTGCGCGCGGTATTCTCAGTTTCCAGCAGGTGCGCGATGTGTGCGCGCAGCGGAGCCATGCCCGCGCCACCGCCGATGTACACCATCTCATGCTGTGTCGGTTTGATGTGAAAGTCGCCGAAGGGACCAATCGCCGAAATCGTATCTCCGGGCTTGAGACTGAAGAGGTAACTCGATCCCACACCCGGCGCGCAGTGCTGCCCCGGCGGCGGCGTAGCAATTCGGACATTAAAGCGCAGGCCACTCTCCGTCAGTGGGTTGCCTGCGAGTGAGTAGTTATTGCGTCTTCCGGGCTGCGGATTGAGTGCTACCAAATCGAAGACGTGCTGGTTTCTCCACACCGTGGCGAATGGCTCCGGAATATCGAAGTCGCGGAAGAGAATAGTATCATAGGAGGGAATGTCGAGCTGCAGGTAATCGCCCGGCACAAACGACATGATGCCGCTGCTCTCCGGCTCGAGCACCAGTTCTTTAATAAACGTGGCCACGCTGCGGTTGCTCACCACCTGGAAGCGGAAAGTAGTCTGCGCACGCGCGCCAGCTCCGCCCGCATGCACGACATCGACAAAAATCCGGCCAGCACGACGCAGATGGATGGGTTGAGGTGTGCCCAGCCGTGGATCTGCGGCGCGCCGATATATCGGCTGTGGAGAGCGACAGAAATCCACACCACGACAAGCATGGGCACCAGGACGTACTGTAGCAACATCGACCAACCGACCAAAAAACCCAGATAGGGATTGATTGACTTGCCTACGTAGGTATAGGCCGACCCGGCGACTGGGTAAACTGCCGCCATTCGCCCATAACTGATCGCGGTAATAACCATGGCAAGCATGGCCGCCAGGTACGTACATACGGAATAACCGTTTGAAAGCTGCTCCGTCACGCCAAACATAGGAATAGCCGCCGTCGGTTGGACCAGCACCATTCCGTAGAAGACAAGGTCCGACAACGTCATGACCTTTCGCAGCCGGGTTTCAGTTGCTTGTTCGATAGTTTCTGACATACCTGTGCAAAAATGCGCCTTTATATACGACTGTGCTTCAAACCGGTGGCGTGGCTGTTCAATCAACTGTTTGCAATTGAAGCTATCCACGCAATCTTAGGGGTTGATCACTCAGGCTGCTGCCGGGTCTGCTGACAAATCGCACTTAAAATCCGAAAACGTCTCCGAAGGACAACTCCAGTCACCAAAAACCTATTGAGGACCAACGGCATACAGTTTTACGGGACCGAGCAATCCGGAAGGCAGAAGCGGCGAAGTCGCCTTGTAAGCGGCAAAATCGGGAAAGGTATATTTCTTCTCCGCATCCGGCTGCAGATCGCCGATGATGCGATTGACCCAGGAGTTTGTTACTTTAACTTCAATCTGATTGTCGCCCGGCTTGAGAGCTGCAGTCGCATCAACTCGATACGGCGCATGCCACACCTGCCCTAAATTCGTGCCATTGACACTGACAACGGCAAGGTTCCTGACGTCGCCCAGATCAATCCATACATGAGCACCAGCCCGGAACCAGTTGGGCGAAGCCTGGATGGTTTTCGTGTACGTTCCCACACCCGAAAAGTACTTGACGCCCGAGTCTTCGCTCTTGCTCCAGTCAGATAGCTTGTCCAGCGTGATGGAAGCCGGTGCGCCGCGATCCGGCTGAAATGCGACCTTCCACGGCCCTTCGATCGTGGCTAAAGTCGTGGTTGTCAATGCTGGAAGCGTCAAAGATGTCTTGCCAGTCGGCTTGCGAAAGACGACAAATACGGTGCCCCAGGCATCAAGCTTGAGCGGAACCGTGGTGTGGCCGTCGGAGATTGAGTATGAGACTGGCTCGGATTTGCCGGTTTCGGCGTACCACAGTTCGGGCGCATAGCCGGTGACCCGGAAGGTCGCATCCACGCTCGCATGTTTGTCGCTGCGATTATCCACTAAATACAAGTCGCCGTCCGTTAGCTTGCGATGGACAAACTTCAGATTCGCCTTGCCTCCGGACCGCGAGGCATAAGTGAAATCCGGAGGCACTTGCATTGCGGTGAGGGCTTCGGCCAGTGTTGCCCCGGCATAGACCCTCCCCCTGCCCACCTGATGCACGCCCGTGCCGTCGCCAAACATCTCATTCACCAGCGCGTGAAACTCACTCTGGCTGTCGGCGAGGCTCGGATCGTCTTCGGGCCTGGCACCGGCCACAACGGCCCCATCCACGACCAGTCGATGGATGGCTCGCAGCGCCGGCAGTGACATGTGCCTGCTGTTCGGCGCCAGACCCAGTACGCGGTACGTCACCCCGCCCGGCGTCCCAATGCGGCCGTCGGCGTTCACCTTCAACTGATGGATCAAAGCGTCCGCGTTCACGTAATCGAAGCCGTAACCTGGTGGTAAGTTAGGCGATTTTCTCTGGTAGATGGCGGTAAGGTTTGTATCCTCTCCGTAAAAATAGAGAATATCGGCGGAAAATCGTCCTTGCTGCAACATATAACTGTTGCGCGCGATGTAGGTTAACCACGGACTTGCTTCCGTGGCCCAGGTCTCGTTTCGGTCAAACCATGAGCCCCAGGGGCCAAGCGTCAAGCCAGGCGCATCGCGCAACAGCGGTTGATGTGTAGCGGCCTGAATCGCGACACGATTGATGCCATTGACGAATTCCTGATCGATGGTCGGTTTGAGCGTCGCCGGCGACCAGGCCCAGGGCGCCTTAGACGACGTGAGAGATTCGGCAGCGACAAACTTCTTGCCATAGATGTGCGACACCGACGCGGCCTCGCGATCGTCGGCGTTGTAATCGTATTGAGTTTTATTGACGCCCGGAGCCTGCGTCCACATGGCCGACATTGGGAAATCGCAGAACTTCTTTACTTCCATGCCGTCGCCAACAAAGGCACGTCCACTTTCGTGGGATTCACAGTAGTGGTCCATGTGCCACTCGTTCAGAACCTGACGGAGGGTGCCGTAATGTTCATCGGCGATTAGGTCGCCAATGGTCTTGCGAAAATCCCACAGGAAGCGATCGCTTTCAGCCGCGCTCCCGACAATCTCGCCGGTCAAAACAGGCATCCAGGGAACAGGATCGTAACCGCGCAGCCTTTTGAACTGCTCGATCATGTCGTCGGTCCAGTTCTGCGAGCCTGCCTCCCAGCTATCGCTGGTGATATTGCGGATACCGCGCCTTCCTATGTTGCTGGCTCCGACGGCATTTTTATAAATAGCGAGATAGTTCTCGATGTAGTTATGCACGTCCCGGCCGTTGAGCTTGTCGACTTCTAGCCCCGTAGCTTCCGCGGTGGCAGGGTGGTTCGTAATGCCAAGCAGGCTGTAACCGAAGCGAAGTACAACCCATCTGCCAGGCGGCGGCGTCCAGTCGAGCGTGCCGTCGGGACGCATTTTCGATGTGAGGTCGATAACATCGGACCGCTTCACTATGTCGCTGGGGTCGGCGGCTGGCGTGGCATACCGATACAGATCGGGCGTGGGCACAAACGCGGCTTTTTCTTCGAAGTGATTGACACGCGCGCCCGGATGCAGCACCAGCTCGGCAATTTTATATTCCCTCTGCGGGGCGGAGAAATCCATGCCGAACAACTTAGAGTAGATGCTTATCATCCATGCGGGAAACCTCCACGGGGACTCGTGGCGGAAGACGACGCGAAAATATCTTGCTTTGACAGGCGGGAATGAGACGGTTATTTCAGGAGCCACACATGATTGAAGGGCTGCAACAGTGCGCCACGCCTGGCCGTCGTCGCTCGCTTCAAGTTGTCTCTCCGGGGTTTGAAAGAGATCTCCAAGCAGGCCGATTGGCTCGTCCATCGCCAGCGTCGCGGCGCGAATGGTAACAGGCTCGGCGAACGCGTATTGAATCCATGCCGTCTGGCCCTCCGGCGGATTGGGAATTCCGGTTGCCTTGGAGAGATCGCCATCGCTCAGCATTGCTATATCGGGTGAGCCGCCGCTGGCGGTGATTGTGGGATGAAACGATTCCAGCGACACGTCGTTTTGCGGCTGGCGGTAGGCGACAACCACGGAGTCTGCGTAATACTGAGGAATGGGCTTTGACCCTGCGGGCGGCTTGAGAACGTCACGAATGCCGATGCCTTGGAATGCGCCGGTGTTCTGAGGGGGATGAGGCAGCTTGCCGTGGAAAGGCCGGCCGCCTTCAATCACGGTCTTGCTCCAGACATATTTCTTCATCCCCTGGGAAGCAGGCACCCAGGGTCCGCCCGTTTCGCTCCAACCTCCGGTGCCAGCGATGGATTCATCCAATCCTAACCGTTCGCCGAGCGTCGTTGCGTACTTGACATCGCTTTGCCATTGCGGCGTCATGAACGCCGCTCGATGCTTAACTACCTGGGGAGTGTCTAACTCCTCTTCAAATAATTGAAAGCCGCCGATTCCAACACGGTGCATCCAATCCAGATCTAACTGGATTCCTGCCTTGCTGACATTGCCGTTCATCCAGTGCCACCACACTTGAGGTCGCGCGCTTGCCGGCGGATTCGCGAATCCCGTTTTGAGAGAGTCCGATTGTTCTTGCGCTTTAGCCACTCCCATCCCGACGATGAGGAGCACACATGCGGCAACTATCTTTTTGGTATCGGAATACATTTTGATCCTCTTCTTATCCTTCAAGTGATCCCATCAGCGCAATACGATCGGGGTCACCTCCTTCCGGGCTCTAATCAGATTGTAAAAACGGTCCTAGGAACCTGGGCCCGACGACTTGCGCATATTGGGAT
>JBOGLY010000220.1:0-5807 GCA_050746425.1 Acidobacteriaceae bacterium | reverse complement strand
GCGGGAAACCAGCCGGACTCGGTCAGGGGAGCGGCCCAAAGAAGCGATGGAAGCACTCCACAGCCCACCGAAGTAGCTGCAGATCAGAATCAGTTCCCCTTTTACCACCTGGATCAAATTGAACCGGGCCAGAGGCCTTCAAATGCTAAATCTCGGGCGCGCTCCTAGCGCGTGCCGTCGCGCTGCTTTCATAAATGCCCGACTGATCCCTACCGCGCGTGCAATATCGTCAGGGACAACATCCTTGCGCAAGGTGAAAAGCATTTTGGGCACAGCGGGCATTAGGGGATGAATCGTCCTGGGCCACTTCCAGGCCGTTCATTCGAGGCATGGATAGGACCATGATGACCCAAGCCCTTTCAGCGGCTTCAACGCCATCAGACATTTCACCGCATACCTCCATCCCGGCTGAGATTCAAGATAACCTCGCAGCCAGGTGCGGACGACAGGACTGTCATCTACGAGAAGAATGCCTTTGGGCATATCCACCCCACTGTAATGTGGCAGCCCATGCTGGAGAACACCTTATGTAGGCGCGTTAGCGTACCAAGTCAGAATAGAAAATCAATAAGGGAATAACCGCAGGGCGGGGGAGATCAACTTATTGAACTTAACGGCAGGGAATGATTTCAGAGCGCTCATGCTACGAAGGGTTTGCGAAACTTAATGAAGATTCCTTTTGCCATCTTCGAGACTGCTGATTCATCTTCTCGTAACACTCACACGCGGTCTTTTTCAGCTTGCGCCGATTTCGGACTCTTACTTTTCCACGATTGTAGGTAATCAGCCCGGCCTTTTGCAGGATTCCCGCGGCCACCGTCACGCTGGCACGGCGTGTGCCGAGCATGTGGGCAAGGAATTGCTGCGTTAGAGGTACATTGTCGCCCCCAATTCGATCCTGACTCATCAGCAACCACCGCGCCAGGCGCGCGTTCACTTCGTGCACGCGATTGCAGGCTGCAACTTGCGTTGCTTGCATGGTCAGTTCCTGAGAATAACGCTGCAAGCTCTTTTCCTATTGTGGCGGTGGACTCGTCCCAAACCGACCGAAGCACGTTGGACGGAAAGATTGTGATTGCATGGAAGAAGGATAAAGGTCTCACCGTCTCGCGCTTTAGACGCTATGATCACACGGAGACTTTGCAGCCGGAGAATCCACAATATAAATCAATCACCCTCGGTCATAAAAACGACAAGTGGAAGATCATGGCGAAGGTCTTGTGGTGGATTGGTCGAGCGCCTTAGCAAATTGATTTCGTAACAGCCTCTCCTCCAGCCTAGCAGCCACCATGGCTCAAAGGGGAGGTATGGATGTCGATCATGTTTTGGAGCCGAGCATTGTTTGTTCGGTACGGCACCTAACGTATCGAGCTCCATCGCTGTCTGACCGAGCGAGACTAATCGCTCAAATTCTTCCGCCTCCCGCCGGCGAAACCTGAACACCGCTCCATTTCCCCCGCTCCAGCAGCTACTCAAATACTTCATTTTACGAATCGGAGATTACAATCAGTTTATGATGCTGTATGAGAAGCAAGCTGGATGCATGCGAGGGGGCGATGCAACTGCCAGCGTAAATGCCGAGCCGACCGCGCGCGAGCTAATATACGGCTGATCGGATGCCGTGTTGCACGTTACGCCAAGCTTGGCGCTCAGGCTCGAATCAAACGTCAAAAGAATTTGACTGTTTGCCGTCACGACCGTTGTATCGACGACTACGGAGGTGGCACCCGCAGCAACCGCAACGCTTCCTGCGGCCGCCGACCCGCAGGCGTCAGGCGAAGCGGATGATCCCGCGTCCTGCTCCCCCTCTCGGGAAAATGATCGTATTGTCAGCGAATGTGTTATCGCTAGTAGCAGTCGGTTCAAGTGCGGAATCGACGCCGATGTAAAACCCCGAGTCGGTTGATCTCCGCTCTCGGTCACCGCGAGCGAACAGAACAGTTACTTGGCGAAGATGCAGGCTGCGCCGACCGCCGCACTGCTCGACCCCACCGACGAAATCGGGCATCTTTACAATGCGAAGACATCTCCGCAGATGGTGGTCATCAACCCGCAAGGCGTCGTGGCCTACGATGGCGCCATCGACAACAAACCAACTACTGACCTGGAGGACGTTCCGGGCGCGACGAATTACGTCAGTCTCGCGCTGGAGCAGGCCATGGCCGAGAAGTCGGTGCAGACGCCCGCGACGCGTCCCTACGGTTGCTCGGTTAAGTATGCGGATTCGGCGGACTAGCGCTCGCGCGTCCCAAGCTGCTTAGGTGTTTCGCGACTGAAGGGAAATATCGCTCTACTTTGTTGGCCGACCACGATTCAGAAAAACAAAAAACAGACAAAGCAGCGTGCTACAATCGCGTAAATCCTTATGCGGAAGTGGCGGAACTGGCAGACGCGCAGGACTTAGGATCCTGTGGCCGAAAGGTCGTGGAGGTTCAACTCCTCTCTTCCGCACACCTTTTCGGGAAGCCCAAGAAACAATTGATTGTTTCGTGCGATCTGTTCGGTAGAAGCTCTTCAATTCTCCGCGTTTCAATGGGTGGGCACCCCTTCCGATTCCGGACCAAAGATAAAATGCAGAAAGCGAATCCTATAGTTTGTAGCTGTCGATATGGACAATCCTCACGGCCCAGCCACAATCGACGTCCCGAACAATCGAACAGCAACGAGCCTGAATTATTATTTCTTGTTAGAAGTTCGTGTCCAACTTCGTTGTCGAAGAACCGCACTCCCGTCGCGAGAGACAAAATAATTGCCCGGCGATGTCAAAGTTAAGGAATGATGCATTCAATCGCTTGTTGAAACCCGTCTACCGTTCCGAGCCAAAGCGGGTTTTCTTGCAGTTACCTTGGAAGAGATCGCACGCGGGTTCCTTCATCGTCCCACCCCATGCAGGGCATCTGTCTGCGCTCTACTTGGAACACTCTGCGGTCTGATTGCATGGCCCGACACAAATCTAACGTCAGTTTTGCGCCTGTCAAGATGGATATATCATTCCTGATAATCACGGAACTCGGATTTGCGGGATGTCCTACTTACAGGTGTGTTCCTCCGTGAACGGTTGCCAGCACTTCCTTCACTTTTTCGATCAGTTGGACCGCGGTATATGGCTTCGGGAAAATCTCAAAACCTGCTAACGACTCGCGGTATTGAAGCCGATCATCGTCTAGGAGTCCACCAACGATCAGAACCCGCATTGAAGGGCACTTCGTCTGAAGATACGTTGCTGCGTCATGCCCCGGCATGTTGGAAATGTAGGTACGCGTAATCAACAAGTCGGGCGTGAGCTCCTTTAGACGGTCTACAGCCGATCCAAAATCGCTTGTCGGCACGACCATATACCCTTCGTGCTCGAGCGTTTCGCCAATCACCGAGAGCAAAATCCGATCAGAAATCAAAAGCAAAATCGTTGTATTGATCCTGCCTTGATCGCGGTCCATCTGTTCCTCTTTCATCGACAAGCCTTTCAATGCCATTTTGGGATGGATAGTATCACGGAAAAAACACCTGTTTTCTGAGCATTGAAAGCCGCCCATCCTCGTCTTCTAGGCTCGCCTGATCTGACGATACGGCGTGTTTTCTGAACGCGCATTGTGGCTTGGACGGATTGCTCATTCAATGGAGCTCCTCGAAGAGAAATACAGGGTTGTGGGCATTGCATGTGCATGCGGCGTCCCCCTACGCTGGTTGAGAAGCATCATTCGCGCTCGTCCGGGAGGCCGAAAATGCAAGAAGAGATTTATTACTGTCCGATATGCAAGGGCAAAGTGATGTCTACAACGACAGAGACTCTCTCTGTTGCAAGTGGATTGTCGTCGCGGCGGGCGCCAGGAGAGACGCTATATTGCCCATCTTGCGAAATGCTCGTTGAGCCAATCGTTGGTTCTGTACTCACAACGCCCGCCCTAGTCTATCTTGGACGGTCTCGTGCGGGTGGGTCAAATGCGGGCGGTAGCCAGAGGGGCGACATATCCGATGAGGGCGCTTCTCAATGGCGCCAGAACCCAAACGAAGGGGAACGTAATACTTGGCACGACAAAGGCTGAGCGTTTCTGCTGTGCTGGATTCTCCAAATTCAGTCCTGAGCCATGACGGTTGCACGTCGGTCTTGCCCACTCATCCGCTAGTCTCGCGAGCATTCAAGCCTAAGCATGCCGGACTACAGCAATTGCTCGATTGTTAGTTCCAGCCGCGATACTAAACTTCTGCGAGGGGGCAATCATGGCACAATCGGCGGACACGCAGAATACGACAAAATGCAGCGAATGTGATCAAGTCTTCATTTCCTCTACGAATTTGCGAGAGCATCAAAAAAGCCGTCACCAGGGCTCGAAGGCTTCAAAAGTCCAGGTTCAGGACATAGATTCACCGAGTGTATTGCCTCCCGTTTCGCGTCGCGATCTCGGCTACGCAGGGGTTCGAGCAGGATGAATTAATTGAGCCTCGCAAGGCTCTTGATAAAGCGGGCGCGCAACCATCGTGATCGCTCCGAAACCGGGCACAACCCAAGGCAGACTCTGTCCAGGTGGATCTCACTCTCGATCAGGCCGATCCGAATGCCTTTCGCAATGCGGGCGGCAAGTGGATGGACGAAATGGTGACCAATGATCGCAATTGGGTAAGTAGCCGCCAACCGGCCGATATCCCTGCATTCAACGACGCGATCATCCAGCTATTTGCGGCGTCCCGGCAAAAAGCGCAGCGGGCCTCATGAACGCTGCCATCGTTTTCGCGGTTCCTTGCAATATCTACCAATCCGAACGTCGTATTGCGATTGCGATCCGATTATCCAAAGCGAATACTTTCTAATCTAGAGGATCCACATCCTCCCTGAGTTCCTCTATCGATGGACCAAAGGCAATCGTCGCATCCTTGAGCGACGTGATGGCAGCATCGCGTTCTTTTCTGGCTGTTTCGTAATAGCGTTCACGTGCTGCCAGGGTCGTAGTGTTACTGGCGGCTTGTTCCAACTCAATCGCTTTTCGTATGTGGCTTTCGGCTTCTTTGTCGTGTTGTTGCGCCAGATTGAGCCTACTATCGGATTTTGGCATCGAAACCTCCCTGATACTCACGTTCAATCGTAGCCACGCGCAGCGCCCGGGATCAATCAGTCAAAACCCTTAGGCAGACTACACCGGTCCTCAGCCGATATTTGGCACGATGTTCCGGCGGAGGGCCGTTTACGCCAATTCAATTCAACTGCCGGCATGTCTACGTTGTGTTTGGACCAACTGCACGGAAAAATGCGTTCGAGTGCGAAACCGATGCGATCGGGAGATGCCAACAAATCGTCACCGGCGTGCAATTCATTGCTTAGGAAACGGTGGGAATCGAAAAGCGGCGGGAATCCAAAAGTAAGGTATGCGTCCAAGTTGCAGCCAGACTTTATTCGGAATTGGAAATATGTGTAAATGGGGAAAGTTTGCGCTCGAACCGCGATCTATTTTGAGTAGTAGCCGTCTCTTGCCTGCACGACTAAATCCTTCTGTTTTGTGGTGAGATGAATTTTGTGGTAGCCCGATTCCGAATGATCCGGGGTGTAGCCGATGCTGTACTGATGGCGCAATTCCTCCTCAATCCGCGCATAAATTTCTTCAATCGACTCTTTCTTCGAAACCTCGAACATCTGCGCGCCCGTCTCTTTCGATAATCGTTCGAGGACCTTTTTCCCATCGGGACGTTCCTCGCGAGGAAATCTCTGGCCGCGACCGCCGCCGGGCCATCCGCCGGGTCCTCCCATACCGATGCGTGAACCGAAGCCGCCGCGCCCACCGCCTCCTTCGTCTCCGGCGAATAGAATGGAATAGGCG
>JBOGLY010000219.1:0-5819 GCA_050746425.1 Acidobacteriaceae bacterium | reverse complement strand
AACCATGAGCGAGGGTCACGATTCCTCGCGTGGATTCGTCGAGGGATTCTATCAGTGGTATGTTCCGGTGGCTCTTAGCGACAGCGCCACTCGGACGTGGGACATTGCACTTAAAGGCCGGCGCTCCGACTTCAGCCCTGAGCTTGCTCGGTTGTTGAGCGAGGACTCTGCCGCCCAAGCCAAGTGTGAAGAGCTTATCGGCCTTGATTTCGATCCTCTCCTCAACACACAGGACGCTGCCGAGCGTTATGATGTGGGCGAAATCACTCACGAGGGGCAGGATTACCGGGCGGCCATTTTTAGCGTACAGTCGGGCAAACGGAGCGAGAAACCCGATGTGAACGCCGAATTTTCAGAGCAAGAGGGGCACTGGGTTTTTGTGAACTTCTATTATCCCGACGGCACAAACCTCCTGAAGATACTGAAGTCGCCGAGACCAAAATGCTCAGTGCCGCGACCGGCCAGCGCGAAGTAAGCTTCTGTGCACTCGGTTCTCCCTGGGCGACATTTTAGCTCCCGTCCGGCGTCGTCTGAGGGGCCAGCGTCCCGAACGCAGCTTCGCAGCGGTTGGATAGGGACACGTCACCCCCAAAGAATTGCTGTAGAGTTACCGCGCGGTAACTCTGCGGGAACGCGTCTGGAATGAGTATGCTACAGCCAATACCCGCGAAAACACTGATGTTTACATGTTGCTGTGGGTGAACGCGAGTGGAATGAGGTAGTTGCTTCCGAAGATAAACATCAATGGTATCAATCATTTACATCGACGTTCTCTCGCGCCTGCCGAGCAACCCGGTGGAACTTCAGCAAACACAATTCGTTTACCATCATCCAAACATCTCGCGCCTGCCGAGCAACCCGGTGGAACTTTAGCCTTATGCGTCAAAAACCGGTGGAACTTCAGGCTTATGGGGTCGTTTGCATCAAGGTTATGGGGATACGCGTCCGGTAAGTTGTTGAGAAATAGAGCAGCTAACTTCAGCCTTATGGGTAAACCCACATCGCGACTGCGACGCAGTTCTGCCCACAATACCTACGCAGGGACAATCACAGGCGCTGATTCCGCGGCTGTGATTGTCCCTGCGCTCACGGCGGTCCGCAGTGCGAACGTCAATCATCACTGTGCGAAGCAGACTTGCCGAGCGCGAGCTACTTCTTGACGACAGCTTGCAGGTCCGCAGCCAGCCCCAACAGATCGTCTCCAACCGTGCGATTCTTCGCGATCGCATCCGCCAGCGGAATGTCGGTGATTTCGGTGCCGCGCAGGACGACCAGGCGGCCAAACTTGCCCTTATGCACCAGATCGATGGCAGCCGCGCCGTAGCGGGTTGAGAGCATTCGATCGAACGCCGTAGGCGTTCCGCCGCGCTGGGTATGGCCCAGGTTGACGGCGCGAGTCTCGAAGCCGGTGCGCCGCTCGATTTCATCGGCGACATACTGGCCGATCCCGAGCAGGCGGGCGTGACCGAATTCATCTACCGTGTCGCCATGAGTGGCAACATCGCCGCTCGCCGGCATCTTGGCGCCTTCTGCAACCACGACGATGCTGAAATTTTTTCCCCGAGCGCGACGCCCCTTGATGATTGCAATGACAGCGTCCAGATCGATCGGCTTCTCCGGCACCAGAATGGCGTCCGCGCCGCCGGCAATTCCGCTATAGAGCGCGATCCAGCCGGCATCGCGACCCATAACCTCGCAAACCATGACGCGGCTGTGCGCCTCGGCAGTAGAGTGCAACCGGTCGACGGCCTCAGTGGCAATGCTGACCGCCGTATCGAAACCGAAGCAGACATCAGTGCCGCTCAGATCGTTGTCGATGGTCTTGGGGACGCCAACGCAAGGCACTCCTTTTTCGACGAGCGCGTTGGCAACGCCCTGGGTATCGTCCCCGCCGATGGTGATGAGAGCGTCGAGTTGATTGCGTTTGATGGTAGCAATGCATTGCTCGATCCCGCCAGGTTTCTTGCGGACGTTGGTACGCGAGGTGCGAAGAATTGTCCCGCCCAATTGCAGAATGCCCGATACGCTTTCGATGGTAAGAGGCATGGTCTTGTCTTCCAGAACGCCGCGCCAGCCTTCCATGAAGCCGATGAACTCATCGCCGTAATGAAAAATGCCTTTGCGCACGGCCGCGCGAATCACTGCATTCAGGCCGGGGCAATCCCCGCCTCCTGTAAGAATTCCAACCCGCATGTTGCATTTCTCCTTGGGAAAATCGATATCGAGGAAAGATCAGTTTGTACTTCGATTGTACTTGCGTGAGATCGGGACTCAGTTGATCCGGCTATCTCCAACTTTGTTCCAGCGTTAAAATCAGTCTGCCATAACCGATCTCGAGAACGAGGAAATGCCGAAAGGAAAATTCCAGTGCAACTATTGAAACCGGCGTCCGCATGGATTCTTACCTGCTCCTGCACCCTGGCCTGGCTGGCGGGATCCACCGCAAGTTGGGGCGCGGCAGCACGTCCTGTGAAATTCATCACGGTGACGATCAACAATGTCGAACCGCGGCGCGACACCACCGGCGCGATTATCGATGCGCACGATGGCAGCGTGTTGTTTGCCAACGGCAGATATTATCTGTATGGAACGGCCTATGACAAGACCGCAGGCTACAGCATCAACAACCGTTTCCGCGTGTACAGTTCGCCAGATCTGACGCACTGGACGTTTGAGGGCGAGTTGCTCAAGTCTCCTCCCGAGGGAGAATATTACAATCCTTCGATGGCCTATAACCCCAGGACGCACAAATATGTGCTCTGGTACAACTGGTATCACAACCTAATGAAGTGGGACGGTCAACTGGGTGTCGCGGTCAGCGATACGCCAGTGGGCCCGTTCACTATTGTGAATCCTCGGGTGGCAGTGACCCAGGCGGACCAGCGGCCAGGGGTCGGCACGCTCTTCGTGGATGACGATGGCGCCGGCTATTACATCTATGACGCAATTGCGCGGGACCACGCGGTGCTAATCGAGCGCCTGACCTCCGATTTTCTGGGATCGACGGGGCAGACCAGCGCGGTATTGGCCCACGGCTGCGAAGCGACCTCGACGTTCAAGCACCATGGCCATTACTACGTTTTATTCGGCGCCACCTGCTGCTTCTGTCGTGAAGGCAGCGGAGCGCGAGTATATGTCGCATCCGCCCCACTGGGACCGTACACCGAGCGGGGAAATATCAACCGCCTTCCCGACCATCGACCGATCGTTGCTGCCCAGCAGGCGTCGATCGCCAAAATTCCGACGCCAAATGGAATCGCCTTGATCTGGATCGGCGATCGCTGGGGATCGCGGCCGGATGGCGTGAAAGGCCACGATTTTCAGTTCTGGAGCGAACCGCTGCGTTTCGACAAGGCGGGCAATATTGCGCCGATTGCGAATGTTCCGACGTGGACTCTGACCATACGCGAGGGAACGAAGGAACATTCTGCTCGCCGCAAACCTTATCTCTGGCCAAAGAAGAAGGACCCCCATCCGCTGAAGATCGACCCTTGTACGGGTCGTCCACTTTCGCCCGAGGAGTGAGGCCTTGCAGCAGCCTCGAAAAACCGGGGGCCAACTCTGAAATTAGCGGATAGTGCCAGGCGGTTCCTGGTAAAAGCGAGCTATCTCCGCCGCATACCGCTGCTCAACGACGGAGCGTTTCAGCTTCATGCTGGGCGTCAACTCGCCGGAATCGAGCGTCCATTCCTCGGCAGCGACATGCAGGCGCTTCAGAGTTTGAAAGCTGGCCAGCGTGGCATTTACGCGATCAACCACCTGTTGGTAGAGAGCCAGCACCTCGGGAGACACGACCAGTTGCCGGCGATCGTCCACGGCAATTCCCTTCTCCCTGGCCCAGGCCTCCAGCGCCGTGAAATTTGGAGAGATCAGCACCGATGCGAATTTTCTCTTGTCTCCGACCACCGCGGCATTGCCCACGAGCCCGTCGGCCTTCAATTGGTTCTCAATAGGCTGCGGAGCGATCAGCTTGCCACCGGAGGTCTTGAGCAGATCTTTCTTGCGATCGGTGATGTAAAGGAAACCGTCCTGATCGATGCGCGCGATATCGCCCGTTAGGAACCAGCCTTCCGCGTCAAAACTTTCGGCTGTGGCCTCTGGCTTGTTCCAATAGCCCTGGAAAACCGAAGGGCCGCGCAGCAGCAATTCTCCATCGGCGGCCAGTTTGGTTTGAACGTTCTGGAGCGGTTTGCCAACGCTACCTAGGTGGAGAGGTAAGTCCGTATTTAGCGCAACCACGGGAGAAGTTTCGGTGAGGCCGTACCCTTCCTGAATGCGAATGCCAGCGTCCAAAAACCAACCGGCGGTATCGAGGCCGAGCGGCGCGCCGCCAGAGACAAATGTGTCGACGCGGCCTCCGAAACCCTGGCGAATTTTGCGAAACACAAGTCGGCTGGCAATTCTCCACGATAGCGTGCGCGGCGCGACTCCGGCGAGCAGCACAGGGCGGTTTTTCTCTCCGCGCCGCAACGACCAATGCAGAATTGCCGATGTTGCGCCGGACCCTTGAGCGCGGCGTAACACTTCCTGCCGTACCTTTTCATAGACCCGCGGCACGCCGACAAAAATTGTGGGGCGCACCTCGCGGAGCGCCTGCAGCAGCAGATCGAACGAAGAGCAATAGGCGATGGTTGCGCCGTGGCAGAGCAAAGCATAATCGACGTGCCGAGCGGTGATATGCGACAGCGGCAGGTAGGAAATGCAGATGTCTTGACGGCCCCAGTGGAATGCCGCCGTCGAGAGATTCAGGTTCGACGCAATGTTGCCGTGGCTGAGCATGACGCCCTTGGCCTCACCCGTCGTGCCGGAGGTGTACATGATGGTCGCTAGATCATCCGGCTGGACATCGTAAGCACGGCGGTCGAAGGTACTGTCGCGCTCCATGATGGCGCTCGCTTCCTCGGCAGGCATCGAATCGCCGAACCAGACAGCTTGCGTGATATGCGGCGCATGGTCCATCAAAACAATTCGTTCGATTTTGGTGCGGTCGCGCAGGGCGGCGACCTTCTCATACTGCTGCGCGTTCGATACGACGGCAATTCGCGCGCCAGAGTCCACCAACATTCCGGCGATCTGTTGCGCGGTCAGGCTGGGGTAAAGCGGCACATCGACCGCGCCCAGCGCGAGCACGGCAAAGTCGGTAACCGCCCACTCCCAGCGATTTTCCGCCAGCAGCGCGACACGATCGCCTTTCGCGATCCCCCAGCCAGAGAGTGCGGCGGCAAATGCCCGCACCCGACTGTAGAGTTGGCGTCCGGTGATGGAATGCCATTTACCGGCGTCATCTCGCCATTGCATCGCGTGCTCGTCGCCGGCTCCGCAAGCGCGAAAGAAAACATCGTTCAACGTTTTCAGGTCGAATGTCATTGGTTGCCTTCTCTTGCCATGCGAAACATAGAAGCACTGCTGCGACACCTCAGGCAAGCCCCGTTATATCAGACCCAGGCATCTTGTTTCCGGAGATCGCATCTGCAATCAGGTTGTATACTCGCGTCCATGAATCAGTTCCAAACGGTTCGTGATGCAAAGGAATATTTGGTTCGGAGAATTCTGGCGCAGGCGGATCAAGACGGCATCCCTCTTTGCGATGTCGAGCGGAAGATGCTGTATTTCTCCGAAACCGGTTGGACTTTGCCGAACATGATGGCAATCAGTCGCGACTTCGACGAGAAATACGACCAGGACGAGTACGAAGGCAAGGTCGGTCAGATCATCCGACGAATCCACGATCAGCCTGGCGACAACCTCGACCAAACGTGGGACGAGGCAGTGCGTCGTCTCCACGATGAGGACCATTACCTGCTGGTGCTGATAGACGG
>JBOGLY010000218.1:0-5827 GCA_050746425.1 Acidobacteriaceae bacterium | reverse complement strand
AGCGCAAGTGCCGGGCGTCGCTGGAACCTGGAAGGATCTCACCGACTCGGTCAATTCAATGGCCAGCAACCTCACCGGCCAGGTTCGTAATATCGCGGAAGTGGCTACCGCCATCGCGAGCGGCGACCTTTCGAAGAAAATCACCGTGAACGTAAGCGGGGAGATCTTGCTGCTGAAGGAAACCATCAACACGATGGTGGATCAGCTCAACGCATTCGCCGGTGAAGTCACGCGCGTGGCGCGTGAAGTGGGCAGCGAGGGACGCCTTGGCGGGCAAGCCCATGTGCCCGGCGTGGCCGGAACGTGGAAGGACTTGACGGACTCGGTCAATTCAATGGCCGGCAACCTGACAGCCCAGGTGCGCAACATCGCCGAAGTAACCACCGCCGTGGCGCGCGGCGACCTGTCGCGCAAGATCACCGTGGACGTGAAGGGCGAAATCCTGGAATTGAAAAACACGATCAACACGATGGTGGATCAGCTCAACGCGTTTGCCGCCGAGGTCACGCGCGTGGCGCGCGAAGTAGGTACGGACGGTAAGCTAGGCGGCCAGGCACAGGTGCCTGGCGTTGCTGGCACGTGGAAAGACCTCACCGACAATGTGAACGTGATGGCTGCAAATCTCACCGAGCAGGTGCGCGGAATCGTGAAGGTAGTGACCGCTGTAGCCGATGGCGAGCTCACGAAAAAGCTCACGGTTCAGGCTAAAGGAGAAGTCGCTGCTCTTGCCGATACGATCAACAACATGACGGATACGCTGGCCACTTTCGCCGACCAGGTAACCACCGTCGCTCGAGAAGTGGGCGTGGAAGGCAGGCTCGGCGGTCAGGCGAACGTACCCGGCGCGGCCGGCACGTGGAAAGACCTCACCGGCAACGTAAACCTTCTCGCTGATAACCTCACCAATCAAGTCCGCGCCATCGCGGAAGTGGCGACCGCGGTTACGAAGGGCGACTTGACCCGTTCGGTCCAGGTTGAGGCTAGCGGCGAAGTGGCTGAGCTGAAGGATTACATCAATACCATGATCGACAATCTTCGCCTTACCACCGACCGCAACAACGAGCAGGACTGGCTGAAGACGAACCTCGCGCGCTTCACCGGCATGTTGCAGGGACAGCGCGACCTGGCCACCGTCGGACGGATGCTCTTGTCCCAACTGGCGCCGCTCGTCAACGCCCAGCAAGGCGTTATCTACCAAATGGAGGAAGCGGAATCCGGGAACATGGTTTTGCTATCGGCCTTCGCCGACAATTTGGAAGACGGGCACCCCGGTCATCTGCGCGTGGGAAACAGTCTTGTCGGGCAGTGTGCCGCCGAGAAGAAAAGCATGCTCATTACAGAAGTTCCCTCGCATGCCGTTCCAATCCGGTCGGGCTTATTTCAAGCCGTTCCGCGCAATGTGATTGTGTTGCCGGTTCTTTTCGAAAACCGCGTTAAAGCGGTCATTGAGTTAGCCTCGCTCAGCGCCTTTACCGCCTCGCATCTTGCGTTTCTCGATCAGCTGACCTCCAGCATCGGTATCGTGCTCAATAGCATTGAAGCCACGATGCAAACGGAAGGTCTCCTGAAGCAATCTCAGCAATTAGCCGCCGAACTGCAAACGCAGCAGACGGAACTGCAGCAGACCAATGAGCAGCTTGCGCAAAAGGCCCAGCAGCTTGCCGAGCAGAACGTCGAAGTGGAGCGCAAGAATCAGGAAATCGAACAGGCGCGCAGAGCCGTGGAAGAGAAAGCCAAGGAGTTGGCTCTCACCTCTAAATACAAGTCGGAGTTTCTCGCCAACATGTCGCATGAACTGCGCACCCCGCTCAACAGCATTCTCGTTCTGGGCCAGCAGCTCAATGACAACCCCGACGGTAATTTGACGCCGAAACAAGTTGAGTTCGCCCGGACGATTCATGGCGCTGGAACGGACCTATTGAACTTGATTACCGATATTTTGGATCTCTCCAAGATCGAATCCGGAACGGTTTCAGTCCAGGCGGAAGAAGTCTTCTTCGCAAGTTTGCTCGACATGATCGCGCGGCCTTTCCGCCACGAAGCTGAGAGCCGCCATCTTGATTTCGAAATACAGACCGGCCCGAATCTTACACGCAGCCTTGTCACCGACTCGAAACGCCTGCAACAAATACTCAAGAATCTTCTGTCTAACGCATTTAAATTCACCGAACGTGGCAGCGTGTGTCTGAATGTGTTCACTGCCGAGAGGGGCTGGAGCGAAGACCATCCTGTCCTCGGAAAATTAGCCTCCGTGGTTGCTTTTGAAGTTTCCGATACTGGCATTGGCATTCCTGCTGAGAAGCAGCGGCTTATCTTTGAGGCTTTCCAGCAAGCGGACGCCGGGACCAGCCGCAAATATGGCGGCACCGGACTTGGACTCGCGATTAGCCGTGAACTTGCCGGTCTGCTCGGAGGCGAGATTCAACTGCACAGCGCCCCGGACAAAGGAAGCACATTCACACTCTACTTGCCGCAGACGTACGTTGGGCCGTCGACAGGTACCGCCAGTGCGGACACCAAAATCTCAACGGTTTCTCCGGCCATTCGGCCTTCCGCCGCAATGGCATCGGAGCGTTCGCACGACCGGATCCCGGACGATCGGGAAAATTTGAAGGAAAACGATGCCGTCCTCCTAATCGTTGAGGACGATCCCCACTACGCCCGGCTGCTATGCGACCTGTCCCGCGAGAAAGGTTTTAAGGTCTTAATCGCCGCGCGTGGCGCGGAAGCCCTGGAGCTGGCTCGAGAGTTCCACCCTGTTGCTGTGTCGCTCGATGTTTTCTTGCCGGATATGCTGGGCTGGACTGTTCTCAATCATTTCAAGCAAGATCCGGCAATGCGCCATATTCCGGTTCAGATGCTGACATTGGATGAAGACCGGCAGCATGGCTTGGCGAGGGGCGCGTTTGCCTATGTGACTAAACCAACCACGCCGGATGAGCTGGAAGTTGCGTTCGTCCGCATCAAAGAATACACCACGCCACACCGCAAGCGGCTTTTGGTGGTGGAAGACGACCCCGGCGAGCAGCTCAGCATCCAGGAACTGCTCGGCTATGACGATATTGACGTGAAAGTTGTTGCCACTGGCTCTGAAGCGCTAAAGGCTGTTAACGAACAATCGTTCGACTGTGTGGTTCTCGATCTGCGCCTGCCGGATATGTCGGGCTTCACCGTACTGGAACGTTTCCGCGATACTCCATCGCTGAGTCATTTGCCGGTGGTTGTATTTACCGGCAAGGACTTGTCGCCGGAAGAAGACGCGCGCCTGCGCATGCTGGCTCGCAGCGTGGTCGTCAAGGGAGTGGAGTCGCCAGAAAGACTACTCGATGAAACGGCGCTGTTCCTGCATCGTGTCGTCACCGACCTTCCGCCGGAAAAGCAGAAGATGCTCGATCGCTTGCATCACTCGGATGAAGCGCTCGTGGGCAAGAAAGTGCTGGTAGTGGACGACGACGTCCGGAACATCTTCGCGCTCAGTAGCGTGCTGGAACGCCGCGGGATGATCGCGCTCACGGCAGGAACGGGCCGTGAGGCGATCGCAACGCTGGAGACGACTCCCGACGTGGCCATTGTGTTAATGGATATCATGATGCCTGAAATGGATGGATACGAAACGATGCAGGTCATTCGGCAAAATCCCTCTTTCCGCCGCTTGCCGATCATCGCTTTAACGGCCAAGGCGATGAAAGGAGATCGGGAAAAGTGTCTGGAAGCCGGAGCATCGGAGTATTTGGCAAAACCTGTAAACACGGAACAACTCCTCTCGGCGCTTCGGATGTGGTTTCATCGGTAGAAATTCCTTTGCATGGCGGAAGAACAGGTTCTGTTGCAGACTCAACAGCCCAACGTCGACCAAGGTGACTAAAGAATGATGAAGGATCAACAGAAGGTCAACATTCTCATGGTGGACGATCAGCCTGCCAAGCTGCTCAGTTACGAAGTCATACTCAAGGAATTGGACGAAAATCTGATCAAAGCCCAATCCGGCAGAGAAGCCCTGGACCACCTGCTGAAAACCGATGTCGCGGTCGTTCTGATGGACGTTAGCATGCCGGAACTCGACGGATTCGAATTGGCGGATATGATTCGCCAGCACCCCCGTTTCCAGAAGACCGCCATCATTTTTATCTCCGCGGTCCATCTCACCGATTTAGATCGGCTCAAAGCGTACCAGCGGGGAGCGGTGGACTATATTTCCGTCCCGATCGTTCCGGAGTTATTGCGAGCGAAAGTAAGCATCTTCGCGGACCTGCATCGCAAAACGCGCCAACTGGAGATGTTGAACCGTGATCTCCGTAGTTTGTCGGCCCGTCTGATGACGAGCCAGGATGAAGAGCGCCGGCGTATCTCTCGCGACTTGCACGATAGCGCCGGACAAGTCGTCGCCGCCATCTCGATGAATAACGAATTGGCTCTAATGGAAGCGGAAAAGCTCAGTCCCACGGCCGCCGATGCGTTGCGTCAGAATTCCGCGCTGGTACAGCAGTTCTCCAGGGAAATACGCACGATCTCGCACTTGCTTCATCCGGCTCTTCTCGATGAAATCGGCCTGCTGCCCGCGATAAAACTGTTTGCGGACGGGTTTGCCGAGCGCAGCAAGATAGAGATCGTCGTGGAACTTGCGCCCGAAATAGGCCGTCTTGCACCCAACGTGGAAATTTCCATCTTTCGAATCGTGCAGGAGTGCCTGACCAACGTCTATCGCCATTCGGAAAGCAAAACCGCGCGTATCAAAATTTGGCCTTCCGAGGAAAAGATCCTTACCGTTCAAGTGTGCGATCAAGGGAAAGGGATTCCCCCGGAACGCCGTATTCCCATGTCGCTCGGAGCGAGCCTTGGCGGAGGTGTCAGTGGAATGCGGGAACGCGTAAGGGAGCTCGGAGGCGCCCTCGAAATTCAATCGGATGGAAATGGCACCACGGTCACGGCGGCGTTTCCCATAATCAGTGCGGCGGTCATTGACGCGTGATTTTAGCGCGCAGCGCGCATGATGGATATCGAGAAGGTTCTTTTCAACCCAAACCCCGGCAAACAGGGCAAATAAGAACGTTGGTATTTGTCCAGCGAATCCCACAACTCCGAGCAAAACGGCGGAGCCAGTCAGCCGGTGGACCAGGCAGCTTGTCGCCAGGCGTGTCATCCAAGTACCAATCAGGGAAATGGCTTGGACACCGAAATACAGTCGGAAATACCGATGCCGAAGTGATCGCCAGGTTTGCGAGATGCAGTCTTAACCGACGGAGATCTTGTTGAGGTATCCTGAGTTTTCACCGCATTTTATTCTGCCACTCGTGACACACATATCGATCCGCAATTGTCGGAAACCTTAAATGAATTACAACAAGGAAGGTTCACTGGCGAGCAGGGAATGGCTCGTGGTGTTGCCTGTTTGCTTGTGTGGAAAATGCGCGGCAGCTCTAATCCGAACTCCGGTTATATCGACTTGTATCCGCCACGGAATTTCAAGAACCAGTTTTCTGTGATTATGCACTTGACCCAGAAGGGCGGTAAGGTAAATAGGCGATCGCGCACAATCCAGGCTGGGATTTCGGCGATCTGGACGCGGGAATCTCGGCGGATACGCTGAAAACGAATTGGCTCTGGGCATGAAGGCAAAGCGTGGGGCCGGGATGCAGCCCCGATAACGTCCCGAACGCCAGGGTCGAGGCACACGATCTTGGAGCGCTCGACCCTCCGCCTTCCGGCTGTTACCATATCCATAGAGGGCACGTTCTGTCCGGCGGCCCGACGGGACCTTGAAGACCGCGCTGAACCAACGCGTTCTCGAAACCATTCATCGCGCGCGAATGATGGAGCCGGGTGACCG
>JBOGLY010000217.1:0-5847 GCA_050746425.1 Acidobacteriaceae bacterium | reverse complement strand
GCGCATGCCGAAGATCCAGCAGATTGTGAAGGACCTGTTCGGCAAGGAGCCGCACAAGGGGGTCAATCCGGACGAAGTGGTGGCGATTGGCGCGGCGATCCAGGCGGGCGTACTGGGCGGCGAGGTGAAGAACCTGCTGCTGCTGGATGTTACTCCTCTGACGCTGGCGATTGAGACGCTGGGCGGCGTGGCGACTCCGATGATCCAGCGGAACACCACGATTCCGACCAAGAAGACGGAGACGTTTTCGACAGCGGCGGACAACCAGACAGAAGTGGAAGTGCACGTATTGCAGGGCGAGCGGCCGCTGGCGAGCCAGAACCGAACGCTGGGCAAGTTCAAGCTGAGCGGCATTCCTCCAGCGCAGCGCGGCATTCCTCAAATTGAGGTGACGTTCGACATCGATGCAAACGGCATACTGAACGTGACCGCAAAGGACAACGCGACCGGCAAGGACCAGAAGATAACGATCACGTCGTCATCCGGTCTAAGCAAGGAAGAGGTGGAGCGGATGGCGAAAGATGCCGACGCGCACGCCGCGGAAGACAAGACAAAGCGCGAGGAGATCGAAGCGCGCAACCAGTTGGACGGGCTGGTCTACAACATTGAAAAGATGTTGAAGGACAGCGGCGACAAAGTTCCGGCTGGCGACAAGAGCGAAGTGGAGAGCGCACTGGCGGAGGCGAAGAAGACGCTGGAAGGCTCGCCAAGCCCGGCGGAGCTGAACGCGGCACGGGAAAAACTGACCGCCGCGTCTCACAAATTGGCCGAGGCGATGTACAAGGCCAATGCCGCGCCGCCGGAGGGCGGGGCAACGGCAGCGGAGGGCGCAACTCAGGGCGCGCAGCCGGAAGCCGAGGCGAAGAAGGACGAGGGCGTGATCGACGCGGAGTATGTCGACGTGGACGAGAAGAAATAAGGCTGAACCGGACCCGAGATTCATGGCGGAATCCGGAAGGCTGGAAAGCGACAGGAAATGCACGGAGGGTGTCCAGAGAAACAGCGGGCACCCTCAACGCTTCTCGGGGGCCGAAAAATTTGGCATTGAAGGAGTGGGGATGACCGATACTGTGTGGCAATGTGAGCAACTGCGGGCGGGCGAGGTATACAGCAGGGAATTGTTTCAGACGCGCGCGGAAGCGGAAGAATTTGTAGCGAAGATGGCGCGCGTGGCGCCGGACATTTTCTGCCGGATCGAGCCGATCGATGTGCAGAAGGTGTGGAACTGACATGACTATGAATGATAGAGGGATAACGTCGCGCGTGATACGCTAGCCATGTGATCAAGAGCTTTGCCGATAAAGACATCCAGGAGCTGTTCCTGAAGGGAGCGAGCAGGAAGTTCGGAAAAATTAGTCAAATTGCATTACGCAAGTTAAATGTTCTGGATAGCGCAAAGCGCATCGAGGACATGAGATATCCCGCAGGCAACCGATTGGAGATGCTTCAGGGCGATAGGTTTGGCCAATACAGCATTCGTATAAACAATCGGTATCGAATCTGTTTTCGATGGCGAAATGGAGAATCTTGGGACGTAGAAATTGTCGATTACCACTAGGAGACACGATGTCCATACCTCGAAAAGCAACTGACCGAATGCCACCGATGCATGCGGGTGAAATCCTCAGAGAAGAATTCATGAAGCCATTGAAGCTTAGCTCCAACAAGCTTGCCTTGGAATTGCGGGTGCCCGCGACGCGCATTTCAGAAATCGTGAACGAGAAGCGTGGTATCACAACCGATACGGCGCTTCGTCTGGCGACGTACTTCGGAACTTCACCGGAGTTCTGGTTGAATCTGCAGGCTGCGTACGAACTTTCTTTGGCGGAGGATAGCCTGCTCCCGTTGATTCAGAAGGAAGTAAGGCGCAGGGAAAACGTAGGACATAAGCAGCAGGTGAAACGCAGCGCTTAGAATTTTCCATGGCGACACAGACTAAAGACTATTACGGCATTCTTGGAGTGAAGAAGAGCGCGTCGGCGGACGACATCCGCAAGGCGTTTCGCAAGCTTGCGCGCAAATATCACCCCGACGTGAATCCCGGAGACAAGAAGGCAGAAGAAAAGTTCAAGGAGATGTCGGAGGCCAACGACATCCTGAGCGACCCGAAGAAGCGGAAGATTTACGATCAGCTTGGATTTTATTCCGACAACATCGATCCGGCGGCGGCGGAAGCGGCGGCGCGGGGTGGGTACGGATTCCACGGCGGGCCGGCGAGAGGGCAACAGCAGCGTGGTGGCGGCCCGGTAGGTTTTGAAGGATTCGACTTTTCCGATTTCGCGGGAGCGGGACATCGCCAATCGCCAGGCTCGCGCCAGGGTGCTGGGTCCGGTACTGGGGGGCAGAGTTCCTGGGGCGGGTTCCGCGATATTTTTTCCGGCATGTTCCATGGGAACGAGCAGGAAAGCGGTCCGCAGCCCGGCAGCGATCTGGAATATCAGGTGAACGTCGATTTCTGGACGGCGATACGCGGCGGTTCGCTGAAGCTGCAAATTACGCGTCAGGCAGTTTGCCCGACGTGCCATGGCACGGCCGCAAAGGGCGGAGAAGCGGTGTGTCCAGAGTGCGATGGCACCGGCCAGGTGACGCAGATGGGCGGGCGGATGAAGTTCAACATCCAGTGCCCGCGCTGCGGCGGCACTGGACATACCCAGCAGAGTTGCCCGACATGCAACGGGCAGGGGACGGTCACGAGGACGGAGACGGCGGAATTTCGCATTAAGCCGGGAACGCGCGATGGACAGCGGATTCGTCTGGCGGGAAAGGGAAATGCCGGTACCCGCGGCGGAGCGCCAGGGGATTTGTACCTGATCGTTCGCGCCGGCAGCAATCCGGTGTTCACCCGTAGTGTTGACGACATATATGTAACTGTGCCGGTGACAGTTGCCGAGGCAGCATTGGGCGCGAAGATTGAAGTACCGACGATCGACGGTCGCGCACAACTGCGAATCCCTCCAGGAACGCAGACGGGGCAAAAATTGCGCCTGCGGGAAAAAGGAGTGCCTTCCGCCTCTGTCGAAGGAAAGCGCGGCGACCAGATTGTGGAAGTGCAGATCGCGGTGCCGAAGGTACAGGATGAGCGGTCGAAAGAAATCTTGCGCGAGCTGGCGCGGTTGAATCCAGAAGACCCGCGAAAGGAATTGTTCAGCGAGGTCTGATTTCGTTGGGAACAGACGTGGATGTAGCACCCGGCTATTTCATTCGCAGTTGCCGGTACGATGGGCGGTCGCGTGGAGGTGAACGGATGTTCGCTTTGGCTGGACTCCCTGATATTTCGTGTTGGTTGTGGTTGTTCCGTCCAATGTGAAGCTGGTTCCGTGGTCGGAAATGGTCTCAATGGCGACGGAGAAAATATCGGAATGCAGGCGGTCGCCGATATATTCGCAATGGATCCGGACGCGAATTTGTTCGGCGGATTCGGGATGGATTTTGGGAGTTTTGCAGGTGAGACCTGCCTGCGCTACCTTCCAGAAATCCATTTGTTGTTTGGCGCAGAGCGAAGTCTGAGAAGTGACGGTGCGGCCCGCGGTCGAAGTGGTCACAGAATCGATCTGCCAGGCGCCTGGTTGAAAGTAGCGGGGCCGCTTCGAAGCGTGGAGAGCGAGCGAGCAGACAATCGACATGCTGAAAAGCACGGCGGCGATTTTCGCGATTGGCATGGCGTTTTCAGCATAGCCGATGCCGCGGCTGGCAGGCGACCGTTTGGAGATGGATTGAGTTCAGAGGACGAAAGCTATGGTTACGAAGCGTAAATCGAAAGGCGCGTACATGATCTCGTCGGTCGCCGAAATGTACGGCATTCACCCGCAAACGTTGCGCTTGTATGAGAGGGAGGGCCTGCTGAAGCCGTCTCGCACGGAGGGAAACACGCGCCTGTATACGGAAGAAGACCTGGAGCGGCTGGAGTTCATCCTGAATCTGGCGCGGGACCTGGGCGTGAATATCGCCGGCATCGCCATCGTTCTGCAGATGCGCGAACGCATGGAGGAGATGAACCGCCAGATGCAGAGCTTCGTCGATTATGTGCGCACGGAAATGCTGACGCGCGCTCACCCAGCGAGCCACTCCTCCGAACAAGGATTGGTGCCGTTGAGACGCCCGGTGATTGTGACTGTGCCGCCGCGCGAGCCCAAGAGGCGATCGTAAAGATTGCCGTTTTACGTCGATCATTGCCTGTTGACACTCTGTGCCACAGACGATTTTTGTCGTCCCGAGGGCTTCGACTTCGCTCATGGCAAGCTCCACGAAGCAGAGCGAAGGCTCTCGTGGTCTTCCCGCGAAACGCGAGGTCCTTCGCGTCGCTCAGGATGACAGATTTTTAGTTGTAACGGGGTGTGAACAGGGCCAGTCCCGTTCAATCCAATTGAAGGCCTGAGTAGGCCACCGTCGGTGGTCCTTCGCAATCGAGCGGCCTTTCCTCTATCATCTGTTCTGCCATTCATGAAAAACCTGTTTGAGATCGTTCTGGGGATAGGACTGCTCGGCATGGTCGCCTCCACCATTTACACGGGTCTGGCCATGTTGGCCGTTTGGCGATTTGCGCGTCGCAGGGGTGCAATCGTCAGCCCAATGTTTGAGCCTCAGGTGAGTCTGCTAAAACCGCTGCATGGGGCAGAACATGATCTTGAAGCGCATCTCGCAACCTTTTTCCAGCAGGACTATCCGGCGTACGAGATTCTATTTTGCGCGCGTCAATCTGATGACGCCGGGCTGATGGCGGCGCGCAGAGTCGCAGCGAATTATCCAGATGTGCCGGTGCAATTTCTTATCAGCGGCGAGCCAACGGCGCCGAACGCAAAGATCCTGTCGCTGGAGAAGATGGCCGACGTCGCGCGCTACGATTTTTTCATCGTCAGCGACAGCGATGTGCGCGTGGATCGAAATTATGTGCGGAAAGTAATGGCGCCGTTTGCCGATCCAAAAGTGGGGGCGGTGACATGCTTGTACCGGGGCGTTGCCGTGCAAGGCGGATTTTGGTCCCGCATTGAGGCTGCGGGCATGTCGGTTGAGATGAGCGCGGGCGTTCTGGTGGCCGAGATGATGGAAGGAATGAAATTCGCGCTAGGACCGACCATGGCGATTCGGCGGAGTTGCCTGAAGGAGATTGGCGGGTTTCTTCCCATGGCCGAATACTGTTCGGACGACTTTCTGCTGGGCCAATGGGTGGCGCAGCGAGGCCACACAGTGGTGTTGTCACGCCATGTAATTGACCACATCGTTTTGCACGCGTCGTTCTGGCCTTCCATGCTGCACCAGGCACGTTGGATGAGGAGCACACGTTTTTCGCGGCCGAAGGGGCATCTGGGCACGGCGTTGACATTCAGCGTTCCGTTTGGTCTGCTGACGGCGGCAGCGCTATGCGGGTCGCAGCCGCCGCACTGGTCCTGGCTCGCTGGTGGCGCGCTGCTGTGGAGCATTGGAACTCGAATGCTGCTGGCCCTTGCGGTAAGCAAAGTTGTGCTGAGAGAAAGATCCGCGTGGCAGAGCGTGTTGCTTTATCCGGTCCGAGATTTGTTGGGGATATTCTTTTGGGTCGCCAGCTATTGCAGCCGTGAGGTCGTGTGGCGCAATGAAATTTATCGGTTGGAAAAAGATGGCAAGATGCGTCGTGCAAATGGGTGAGCGATAAAGTTACGCCTTCGAGTTAAGCGCTCTGCAACGGAGTCACGATTGACGCAAACAAATTGCCGAGTCATTCCGAACGAAGCGTAGCGAAGTGAAGCATCCAGAGAATGCTAGCCTCATGAACGTCGCGATTACCCCCTGGATTCTTCGCTTCGCTCAGAATGACTCACACTTTTTCTTGAACGCAGTATCTTAAAGTCCGCGTTCGAAGCATATACAGAG
>JBOGLY010000216.1:0-5912 GCA_050746425.1 Acidobacteriaceae bacterium | reverse complement strand
TGAATGCGAAGCGGTCGTAGATGCCGTACTTGTCGACTTTTCTAATATCGTAATTGACGCCGGAAGCTCGCAGCACAGGGCCAGTGACGCCGGCGCTGACGGCCAGCTCATTCGACAAAACGCCGACGCCCTGGGTGCGGGCCATCAGTATCTCATTCGTCGCAAGCAGTCGTTCAAATTCATCGAGAAAACGCGGCAGCGTGGCGGTGAACTTCTTCGCTTGTTCAATCCAGCCCGGCGGCAGATCGACACGGCAGCCACCGAAGCGCATATAGTTGCACATCATTCGCGCGCCGGTGAGCGATTCGAACAGGTCGAGAATGGTTTCCCGCTCGCGAAACGCGTACATCAGCGGCGTTCCGCTGGCACCCATGTCCTGAACGAGAAATCCGATGAGGGCGGCATGGTTCAGAAAGCGGGTCAACTCGGCGGTAATGACGCGGATGTACTCGGCGCGCTCTGGCACCTGGATTCCCGCCAATTTTTCGACAGCAAGCGCGTAGGCCCAATTGTTGGTGAGCGAACATATATAGTCCAGCCGGTCGGTGTAAGGCATGGAGCCGAGGTAGGTTTCGTCCTCGGCAATTTTCTCGTGATTGCGATGCAGGTAGCCGAAAACCGGCTTCAGCTTCAGGACGCGTTCTCCATCGAGCACCACATCCATGCGAAAGACGCCATGCGTGGAGGGATGCTGCGGCCCCATCGAGACTTCCAGCAACTGGCCCTGGCCGCTGCCGGTCGGCGATGTTGGGATCGTCGGTGCGGACTCGGTGGCGGTGGTCATAGCGCTCCCATGATGGTGCGATGCTGTCGCGCCTTTTCAAGGACCTCATCGTGCGGCGTCGGCTCGTATTCGTAATCGTCAGGCTCGACATAATCCCGTCGCATGGGATGGTCCTCAAATCCGTCCCACATCAATATGCGGCGCAGGTCCGGATGGCCATCGAAGATGACGCCATAGAGATCGAAGATCTCGCGTTCCTGGAATTCCACGCTTCGCCATACGTTTATCAGAGAGGGCAGGTGGACGCGATCGGCGCGATCTTCGGTGCGCATTCGGAGAACGAAAGGTCCGTGTTTCTTCTCCATCGAATAGACGTGGTAGACGACCTCAAGATATCCAAGGGTCAGAGTTTTCGTGATTTCTTCAACCTCTTGTTCGACGCCCTCGACGATCTTTTTGACTTTTACTTTTTCTGGAATTTCTTTGGCTGGCCAGTCGATGCCGGTGACGTTGGAGCAATAATCGAGACGGAAAGGCTCGGCATCTCGCAAGAAGATCGCAACGGCGATAGCGTGCGCAGGGTCGATCAGCAGAGAATGCTGGCCCGATGGACTGGGGTTGGCGATGAATTCCAGCACGGCGCCGGGAATTTTCGCGTCAATCTCGGATTTGATCGTTTCCAGCGTCATTTGTCCCCGATAAAGTGATGTTGACGAGAGGAGCTTGCCATACGTCGGGATTCTGAGACGGCTCCAGATCGTGCGCGCCAAATTCGGGCACGATAAATTCGCTTGGCGCATCCGCTTGCAGATGACGGGGCCGGTCCGGTCCAGTCAAAGATTGTGCGTCGATCAACTTCTGCAGAGCCATCAACGCGTCGATCAGCGCCTCCGGCCGCGGCGGACACCCGGGAATATAGACATCGACGGGAATGTAGCGATCGATGCCTTTCAGCACGTTGTAGCCCTGCTTGAACGGACCGCCGGAGATGGCGCAGGCGCCCATGGAGATGACATATTTCGGCTCCGCCATCTGGTTGTAGAGCCGGACGACTTGCGGGGCCATCTTTTTGGTCACGGTGCCGGCGACGATCATCAGGTCCGCGTGCCGCGGAGAGGGACGAAACACCTCCGCGCCGAACCGGGCCATATCGTAGCGGGCCATACTGGCGGCGATCATTTCAATGGCGCAGCATGCCAGGCCGAAATTCAACGGCCACAGAGAATTCTTGCGACCCCAGTTGTAGAGCTCCTGCAGGGTGGTCGCAACGATGCCTTGCTTGCGCAGCTCGGTTTTTAACTGATCATCCATACAACAAACCTTCGTCGTTGCGCTTGGCTCGATCCGTCAAAAATTTTTGACGAGTCGTGAATTCAATTTTCCAGGGGCTGAAGCCGTGCCCTGATACAAAACAAAACAAGTACGAGCTTCCTAACTCCAGACCAGCACTTTTTTCTGGTATGCCCAGACCAGACCTTCCACCAGCAGCAGCAGAAAAATCAGCATGGCAATCCCTGCTCCTAGGGTAAGCCCGGTAAAGGCCACTGCAAAGGGCAGCAGAAAAACCGCTTCGACATCGAAAACAAGAAAAATAATTGCGTAGAGGTAGTAGCCGGGATGGAACTGGACCCAGGCATCGCCTTCAGATTCCAGGCCACACTCGTAAATTGCATTTTTGGTAGGGCCTGGTTTACGCGGGGAAAACTTTCTGGCCCAAAACCAGGCCACAGCCAGCGGCGCAACGGCAAAAGCGATGGCTGCGATCAGTAGCACAAGAACAGGAAAATAGGGGCTGTTTGTCATACTGTCCGAACTCTCTACCGTACCAGATTCACACTGGCGCGCGAACTGAAACCGTGGAAAATGCGCATCATTCGATAACGCAAGTCAAAGTCCGACGGCAGGCGAAATCGATTGGCGATGCCGCGAACCGGAACAGTAACGCCTGTGTGTATTTCAGAGATACGGTCGATGCTGGATCGAGCGGCAGAGAGATTGGAGCAGCGGCGCTGGACTACAATAAGAGTGAGGCAAGAGGAAATAAACCAGCTCCGCGTATCGCAGGAGCGCATCCGGCAAAGAGGTCTGAGATGAAAACCCAAAGATCGCAAATTTCGCACCCTGGCCGGCGAAATCCATCCCCAAACATGGAAGGAATGCATTCAAACAATGACCACTCCTGAACTTGTGGTGCAGGAACAGCCAGCGCTGCACCCTGCCAGTGGTATTCAGCAGGTAGTCAACGATTTTTCCATTCAGATTGCCACCGTCAACGGTTCCGGCTCCCAGTCCGCCAACAACGTACTGCTGCGCAGCATTTTTCGCATGGGCGTGCCGGTCTCAGGCAAGAATCTTTTTCCTTCGAACATCGCGGGGCTGCCCACCTGGTACACCATCCGAGTCAGCAAGCACGGCTGGGTCGCGCGACAGGCGGAGATCGATCTGCTGATTGCCATGAACGCCGAGACGGCGAAGGACGACGTAGCTTCTCTCAGTGCGGGCGCAGTCGTGATTTACGATCAGGCGCTGAAGCTGGACCAGGTGCGCGACGACTTGACCTATTATTCAGTGCCGTTCGACCAGTTGGCGGCGTCGACGGGCGCGGATGCGAAGGTCCGGAAGCTGGTTAAGAACATGGTGTACGTTGGCGTCGCCGCGCAGGTGCTTTCAATCGACATGGAGTGGGTGGAGAAGACGGTCCGCAAGCAATTTGCGAAAAAGCTGAAAGCTGCCGAGCTGAACCTGAAGGCCGTCCATGCCGGTTTCGACTACGCCGCCAGTTCGCTGACCAAGCAAGACCCGTTTGTTGTGGAGCCGATGAACGCCACGCAAGGCAAGATCATCATCGACGGCAATGAGTCGACTGCCATGGGAGCGATGTTTGCCGGTGTCACGGTGGTGACCTGGTATCCGATTACGCCATCTTCCGCAGTGGTGGAAGACTTGATCGAGTACATGAAGGAATATCGCGTTGAACCGGACGGCAAGGCGAGCTTTGCGATTGTGCAGGCGGAGGACGAACTGGCGGCGATCGGCATGGTATTGGGCGCGGGATGGGCGGGCGCACGCTCGATGACGGCGACCTCCGGCCCTGGAATTTCTTTGATGGCGGAGTTTGCCGGCCTGGGCTATTACGCGGAAATTCCCGGCGTAATATTCGATGTGCAGCGCACCGGCCCCTCTACTGGATTGCCGACTCGCACCTCGCAAGGCGACCTGACGTTTATTGCCGGACTTTCGCATGGCGATACCAAACACGTCATGCTGATTCCAGGATCGGTGAAGGAATGCTTCGAGTTCGCAACCGAGGCGTTCAATCTTGCGGAGCAATTGCAGACGCCGGTGTTTGTGCTGTCGGACCTCGATCTGGGAATGAACAACTGGATGTCCGATCCATTTGAATATCCTAAGAAGCCGATCACGCGGGGCAAAGTTCTCGATGCGGAACAACTGAAGGAGCTCGGCAGCTTCGGGCGGTACAAGGATGTGGATGGCGATGGGATTCCCTATCGCACGCTGCCCGGGACAGATCATCCGAACGCGGCATATTTCACTCGCGGCAGCGGGCACAATGAAAAGGCGCTGTATACGGAGCGCCCGGACGATTACGAAAACAACATGATGCGGCTAGCGCGGAAGTTTGAGACGGCGAGAACGCTGGTGCCAAAGCCGATCGTTGAAGGCAAAGGGCGAGAGGAAATTGGAATCATTGCGTTTGGCAGCAGCCATTGGGCGGTGATCGAGTGCCGCGACCAACTGGCTCGCGAATCGAAGCTTGGTACCGATTATCTTCGTCTTCGGGCTTATCCGTTCACGCAGGAAATCCACGAGTTTATCGCGCAGCATAAGCGCATCTACGTGGTGGAACAGAACCGCGATGCGCAGATGTTGAATCTGCTGAAAATCGACGTGGATCCGGCGCAGGTTGTGAAGCTGCATTCGATCCGGCACTTCAACGGACTTCCGATCGACGCACGATCGATCACCACCGCCATCGCGGCGGAAGAAGGAGCAGGCAAGTAATTATGTCGACTACGACGGAAATCCCCCAACCGCCCCCGCAGCCCAAAACCAACCGCATTGGGCTGCAAGTGCTGGATTATCGCGGCAGCAAGACAACGCTTTGCGCCGGTTGCGGCCACAATGCTATTTCCGAACGCATCACGGAAGCATTCTATGAGATGGGCATCCAGCCGGAACGCGTGATGAAGATGAGCGGCATTGGCTGCTCGTCGAAATCGCCGGCGTATTTCATGGGGCGTTCGTTCAGTTTCAACTCCGTCCACGGACGCATGCCATCGGTTGCAACTGGCGCGCTGCTTGCGAACAAAACCATGCGCTCAATTGGGATCAGCGGCGACGGCGACACGGCATCGATCGGGATGGGACAGTTCGTGCATCTGCTGCGCCGAAATATTCCGATGATTTACATCATTGAAGACAACGGCGTCTACGGGTTGACCAAGGGCCAGTTCTCTGCGACCGCCGACATTGGCTCGAAGCTGAAGACAGGCGTGATCAACGATCTGCCACCGATCGACACTTGCGCGCTAGCGATTCAGATGGGAGCGACCTTTGTCGGACGTTCATTTTCCGGGGACAAAAAGCAACTTTCGGCGATGCTGAAAGCGGCCGTCGCTCATCAGGGAACCGTGATGCTGGATGTGATTTCGCCATGTGTCACGTTCAACGACCACGAGGGATCGACGAAGAGTTACAAGTTTATGCAAGGACACGAGGAACCCGTCGTTGAGGTGGGCTTTGTGCCGCACTTTGAAGACATTGCCGTCGACTACGACCCCGACACGACCGTGGACGTTCAACTGCACGACGGTTCGCATCTGCGCCTGCGCAAGCTGCATGAGGATTACGATCCCACCGATAAGCTGCGCGCCATGCACTTGTTGATGGAAGCGCACGAAAAAGAGGAAGTCCTGACGGGCGTGTTCTATGTGAACACACAGAAGCCGGACTTCACCGAGATGCTGAATCTGGTGGATGAACCACTGGCGACATTGGCCGCGGAGCGCGTTCGCCCCGGCCGCGAAGTGCTGGCCGCAATTATGGCGGAGCACAGCTAGTCGAGCGGGTTCCGGACGTCAGTCCGGGAGAACGGAATTTTCAACCTCAGCGCCTGAACAAGCTGCGGAAAAAGTCCTTGAGATTGATTGGCGATTGAATTATTGAT
>JBOGLY010000215.1:0-5953 GCA_050746425.1 Acidobacteriaceae bacterium | reverse complement strand
AAGCATAGGTGAGCACGAACGGAATCGTCTGTCCCTTTTTCACCTCGAACTCGGCCAGCATCGTTCCGTCCTGAAACGTGACGTCGACTGGCGTGCGCAAGTAGGTGGTTCCAGGGCCGGCAGTAGCTGTGAACTCGTTTTTATGCCGATGCCTTAGCCAGGGAACACTGCGGCCGTAATCGAAACGCAAGGCCAACTCCATCGTCATCGAAACTCGGCCCTCCACGCCTTGCACCAGCCGCACGATATCGGAGTGCCTGCCCCGAATAGGCATAAAATCCGTTACTTTTACCTTGCCGGCGCGGGTAGCGAAAATCGTCTCCAGGATGAGCGTATGGTTTCGATAATTCCTTTTCGTTCGATAGTGAAGGGAGGGAGCCAGCAGCCACCGTCCATTCGCGGCATCGCCAAGCAATGCGGCAAAACAGGCAGGCGAGGAGAAATCCGGCCAGCAAAGCCAGTCGATCGAGCCGGCTTTTGAGACCAGCGCCGCCGTCTCGCAATCCCCGATCAGCGCATAGTCAGCAATTCGCGATGGCTTCACCATTGCGTTTCTTTCTCCGGCTTTTCGGCACGCCATTCCACATTTGCATTGGATGCAATAGTTTCCGTAAGATGCGACCGGCGTTCTGTGTTTACCGTTGTCGTTCTTTCCGTCATTCCTCTATTATGAAATCTGCTTCTGGCTCCCGTTTTTTGCTGCAAAAACGGTAGTCGAACTACTACTCGGACCGCAAGGCCTGCATCGGCTCAATTTGCGCGGCGCGGATTGCCGGCACAATACATGCCGCGACTGCTGTAAACAAGAGGCCGCCGATCATAATGGCAAAGACCAGCGGATCTGCTGGACTGGTGCCGTACAGGATGGAGCGAATCAACATGCCGGCTGCAACGCCACCCGCCAATCCAATCAACAGGCCGATGAAGACTGGACGCAACCCATCCAGCAGCACGAGACCCAAAACCTGCGACCGCTGCGCGCCCAGCGCGATACGAATGCCAATCTCCTTCACTCGTTGCGTGACCAGATAAGAGAGGACTCCGTATAGGCCAATCGCCGCCAGCAGCAGCGACAAGCCTGCAAAGGCGAGCACAAGCGTCGCATTGAAACTTTGGCCAGTGGTTGATTTGCCGACGATTTGCTGCATTGTCAAAATGTCGGAAACTGGCAGGGAAGGATCGAGCGCGGCGAACTGCTTCTGGATCGGAACCGACATCGCCAGCGGATTGCCCGCTGTGCGCACGACCAGCGTGGCATTGCTCGTCTGGGCTGGAATGCCCGAAAGAATCGGAAAGTACACCGTTGGCATGACCGGCTGGGTGACATCCCACAGGGTGTCTCCGACGACGCCGATGATCTGATAATTCTCCAGCTTGCCGCTCCAGACAATATTGATCTGTTCTCCAATGGGATTTGCGTTGGGAAAGAATTGATCGGCAAACTTCTTGCTGACGACAACATAGTGATACCGGTCAAGGCGCTCCTGGTCAGTAAATGTGCGTCCGCGCAAGAGCGGAATCTTCATTGTGCGAAAATATGCGGGCCCGGCGGAGCGCACCAGCGTGTCCTCCTGCAGTTGAAAGCTGGTGGACGGGCGCGATGGGATGGTGAAGACATTGTCGTTTTCGTACCCGCCGCCAGGAGCGGTGGAAACCAGCGCGGCGGCGCGGACACCGGGAAGGTGGCGCACGCGTTCCAGCAGCGCCTGATGGAAAGCGATAATCTTCGACGGCGTGTCATATTCTTTCTGCGGCAGGGCATATTTCATGGTCAGCACATGATCGGTCACGCATCCCAGATCGGCAGTGCGCAGGTGCAAGAAGCTCTTAAAAAGCAAGCCTGCCGAGACTAGCAAAATAACTGTCAGCGCGATCTCCGCTGAAAGAAGGACCTTGCGCAGCGATGCGCGCGACGCGCTTCCGCCAACGGAGCGCGAGGAGTCCTGCAACGCCGCAAAAACATCTTTGCCGGTGGATGAAATGGCCGGCAGCAGGCCAGCAATCAAGGCGGCCAGCAATGCCGTTCCCAAACAGAACGCCAGCACCGTGCCATCCACGTGGATTGCATTGGCCCGGGGAAGGTCAGGCAGGTGGCCTGCCAGCCATTTTGTCGATATGAGGGACAGCAAAAGGCCTAGCCCTCCGCCGACGAGGCAGATGAGCAGGCTCTCGGTCATCTGTTCCAGAATGAGAGTGGCGCGGCTGCCGCCCAGCGCTCCGCGTACCGCAACCTCCTTGCGTCGGGCAGCGCCTCGCGCGACCAGCAGGTTAGAGACATTCAGGCAAGCGATCAGCAACATGCAAAATACGGCGCAGAGCAGCACAATCAGCGGAGTTCTTACGTTCATGACCACGTCGTCGATCATCGGCCGTGTTACGACGTCCTCCGCTACGGGCGCGGAGAGATTGGCCTGATGTAGCCGGTATTGCAGAGCGCTTACCGGCTCTACTGCCGCCGCCGCGGTTGTGCCGGGTCGCAGACGCGCGATCACGTGGCTTTGATGGAAATCGTGACGGGAATATACGTCGGGCGTGAAAGTTGACGCATACGGCACCCATACCTGCACGCTTGGGTCGGGATACGTGAACCAGCGCGGCAGCACTCCGACGACGGTGTAAGGAACTGTGTCCAGCCGAATCTGCTTGCCAAGCACGGAAGGATCACCGTTGAAACGCCTCTGATACAGGCTCCAGGAAAGGACCACAACATGATTCGCCCCGAGCTGGTCTTCCTGGGGAGTAAAGGATCGCCCCAGCGCCATCGGCACGCCCAGCAGTCTAAACAGGTTCCACGATCCCCCGGCGGCCGTTACCACCTCCGGCAATTCGGCATGTTCTCCAGTGAGATTGAATCCGTACCATCGCCACGCGGCCATGTCTTGAAAGCTGTGCGTCTGCTTACGCCAGTCGCGGAAATCGCCGGACGAGACAGGGTTGTAATGGAATCCGCCCGCGTTTCCCGCCGCGGCGCGGAAATGCTCGTAAACCATTACCAGCCTGTCGGGATCTTGAAACGGAAGTGGCTTCAACAGTACCGCATTCACGATTGTGAACAGCGATGCGGTCGCGCCGATACCGAGCGCCATTACAAGAATGGCAATGGCTGTGAAGCCAGGAGAGCGCCGTAGCGTTCGCACGCCGTAGCGCAGATCGCGCAGGAATTTTTCCAGCCAGCCCCAGCTCCATTTGGAGCGCGCCTGCTCGCGGAGAAGCGTGGGATTGCCGAAGCTGCGCAGCGCCGCCGAGCGTGCTTCATCCTGGTCCATGCCGGCCGCCATGTTCTCCGCGATCTGCTGCTGCAGGTGAAACTGCAGCTCGGCATTCAGCCGCTCCGTTTCGGCTTTCCGACGAAACAGCATCAACATCGACATGCGAAATCTTCCCCACCGACGCATTGGAGCCTCCTACAACCCGCTCTCGACAACCAGATTGATGGCCGTCGAAAGCCGGTTCCAGCTTTCCATCTCCCGCTCCAACTGGGCCCGTCCCGCGGCAGTCAACGAATAGAATTTTGCCGCGCGACCGCTTTCGGCTTCACGCCACTTGGCGCGAATCCATCCCTGCTGCTCCAACCGGTGCAACGCCGGATAGAGCGACCCTTGCTGCACCTGCAAAACTTCATTCGAGATTTGCTGGATACGCTTGGCGATGGCCCAGCCATGTTTTGGTTCAAAAGAGATCGTTTTCAGGATCAGCAGATCGAGCGTGCCCTGTACCAGATCGCTTGGTTTCCCCATACCATGACTATCTACACTAGTTGATTGTAGATAGTCAACAATACGCTGCCCGCTCCAAAATGGTTCCCAAAAATTTCTGGCCATCTCCGCTGCGAAAGGTATTTTGCGGTATTCTGTGGATTATCGATAATCCGCTGTTCGTATCCCGCGTGACTCGGTCAACTGCTTCAGCCCTACACCCCGATTGGGACTTGTATGTGGATTGTTCGCCTGGCACTACGCCGGCCCTACACCTTCGTTGTCCTCTCGCTGCTTATCCTCATACTTGGGATCACGGTGGTGCTGCGCACTCCTACGGATATTTTTCCCACCGTAAATATTCCTGTCGTCACAGTGATCTGGAATTACACGGGCCTGTCGCCACAGGAGATGGCGCAACGGATCACCACAAATTTTGAGCGCGGCGTCACCACCACCGTCGACAATATTGAGCATATTGAGTCGCAGGATTTGCCCGGCATTTCAGTTTCCAAGATTTATTTTCATCAGGGGACAAATGTGGAAGGCGCCGTCGCTCAAGTTACGGCGATTTCTCAGCGAGAGATTCACAGCCTTCCTGTCGGAACACTGCCACCACTGATCATCACCTATAACGCCTCCTCGGTTCCGGTGCTCGATCTGGCGCTGTCGGGCAAGGGCCTGAGTCAGCAGGAACTCTTCGACATTGCCAATAACTTTCTGCGCACCGACCTCGCCACAGTGCAGGGAGTTTCGATTCCGTGGCCCTACGGCGGCAAGCAGCCACAGGTGCAGGTGGATATTGACAGCGCGAAATTGCAAGCCATGCATCTGTCTCCAGCGGATGTGGTGAATGCATTCAGCGCGCAGAACCTGATTTTGCCCAGCGGGACGGAAAAGATAGGCTCCTATGAATACCAGATTGAGACCAACAGCGCGCCTCGAACAATTGAGGGTCTGAACAATCTTCCAATCAAGACGGTCAACGGCGCGACGGTCTACGTCAGAGACGTAGCGCACGTGAGGAACGGCTTTCCGCCGCAGACCAACATCGTGCGGGTAAATGGCCAGCGCGCCGCGTTGATGACGATTGAGAAGACAGGAAATGTCTCAACTCTGGATCTGGCTGCGCACGTTCGCAGGCTGCTGCCCAGGGCGGAAGCCAGTCTGCCGCCGCAACTGAAGGTCCGCCCGCTCGACGATCAATCGATCTTCGTCCGCTCCGCGATCGACGATGTAGTGATTGAAGGCTTAATCGCCGCCTGCCTCACGGCGTTCATGGTCCTCGTTTTCCTCGGCAGTTGGCGAAGCACGCTGATCATCGCCGTGTCCATCCCGCTTTCCGTGCTGGTCTCGCTCATCGTTCTCAGCGCGATCGGCCAGACGATCAACATCATGACTCTGGGCGGGCTGGCGCTCGCGGTCGGAATTCTGGTGGACGATGCAACTGTCGAGATCGAGAACATCAACCGAAATCTCGAGATGGGCAAGGAGATCGAACAGGCAATTCTCGACGGCGCGTCCGAGATCGCAATCCCCGCTTTCGTTTCCACGCTTTCAATCTGCATCGTGTTCGTTCCCATGTTTTTCCTTACAGGCGTGGCGCGATATCTGTTCGTTCCCCTGGGAGAAGCGGTTGTCTTCGCGATGCTTGCGTCATATTTTCTGTCGCGGACGATTGTGCCGACAATGGCGAAATACCTCCTGCATGAACATCAGGAAGGCGATCTGGATCGCCGTCGCGGCAGTCGAAATCCTCTCGTCCGCCTGCAGATGCAGTTTGAAGATCGCTTCGAGAGCGTTCGACAGGGATATCGCGAAATCCTGGTGGTCTGCCTGAATTATCGGGGCACTTTCATCATCATTTTTTTCGCTTTTTGCGCTGTCTCGATGCTGGTCATCTATCCATGGCTGGGCCAAGACTTTTTCCCGCGCAGCGACGCCGGCCAATTCAAACTGCACCTACGCGCGCACACTGGAACGCGCATTGAAGATACCGCCGCGCTTTGCGATCGTATCGACCAGACGATCCGCGAAACGGTCCCCCAAAGTGAACTGGGGTCCATTATCGACAATATCGGAGTGCCATACAGCGGTATCAACCTCTCCTACGGTAACTCCGGTGTTACCGGATCGTGGGACGCGGACATTCTGGTTGCTTTAAACGCCGACCATCATCCGACGGAAGATTATATTCGTGCGTTGCGCAAGAAACTGGCCCGCGCCTACCCCGGCAATTCGTTTTATTTTCTCCCGAC
>JBOGLY010000214.1:0-5959 GCA_050746425.1 Acidobacteriaceae bacterium | reverse complement strand
CGCCACCAGCTCCGAGAGATTCTGATGGGTCGCGAACACGAGCCGCGCCCGCAAGGGAATTGGTCTGCTGCTGCCGAGCCGGCAGAATTCGCGCTGCTGCAGAACGCGCAAAAGTTTTACTTGCGTGCTCAGGCTTAGCTCACCGATCTCATCGAGCAAAAGTGTCCCGTCGCCAGCTTGCTCCAGGTATCCTTCCCGCATGCCGACAGTCCCGGTAAATGCGCCTTTTTCATGGCCAAACAATTCGGCTTCTATCAGCGTTTCCGGGATCGCGCCGCAACAAACGGCAACGAAGGGGCGGCCCGAGCGATTTCCCAGGTTGTGAATTGCGTTCGCGATCAGTTCCTTGCCTGTGCCGCTTTCGCCGGTCACGAGCACAGACGTGTTGAGGTTCGCGACGCGATGCACCAGATCGTAAACCTGCCGTACCTGCGCGCTGGATCCAATCATGCGGTCGCAACTGGTAGCGGCTTCCAATTGCTGCTGCACGCTTTTAAGTTTCCGCTTCAGCGAGGAGCTTTCGTGAGCGCGGCGCAGAATCGCCTTCAGGTCCAGAATCGAGGGCGGTTTGCGGCAGTAGTTGTATGCACCCAATCGAACAAGTTCCGTCGCGATAGTGCGAACTCCGTCGTCAGCCAGTATCACCGAGGAGAGCGGTGCCGCAACCAGACGGCGACAACTGGCAACGCGCTCTTGCAACGAATCGCAATTGGAGTCGAGGTCGAGCACTATGACATCGCAGTCTCCCGCGTCGATGCGACGGTTGATCGTTTCCTCACTTGACTCCAGGATCACCTGGAAATCTTTGCCCAGTGCGGAAGAAAGAAGCGGTTGAAGTTTCCGGTCTTCTGAATACAGAGCGATGCGGATCATGGGTGGTTGGCCGTCCTCCGACTGGCCGAAATACGATCAACGAACTTTCCACCCGGGGTGTGGAAAATCAACATCTTTAATTACTGCCGCGGTCAACGGCGGCGAAGGACACTCGCGCGGGCGAATTGAGCGAGCCGGTCAAATCGATAGCAACGTCAAATTGATTGCAAGTTCAACATAGATAGCAAATGGAACGTAATAAAGTCGAGAAAACTTTAGTAACGTCACGCAAGCGCCAGCAAAATAAGTAGTTACACGCTGTTTAGATACCTGGCGCGATAAAGGTTCCGGCAAATGGCAGTCCGATTGCTAGAGCCCTCATATGACATCCCGGAGCAAGCTGGATATCTCGCTTTTGGCAAGCGCCGTCGCTGTCACACGATTTGCTTTTCGAAGTCATTTTCTCTATGACCTCGATTCTGTAAATTTTGCGCTGGCCATTGGACGCTTTGATCCTCGCGTCTATCAGCCGCATCCGCCTGGCTATTTTCTGTACGTCTGTATGGGCTGGTTGCTGGAAACAGTCTTCCACAACGCCAATTTGTCGCTCGTTGTTTTGAGTATTCTCGCCAGTTGCGGCATTGTTGTCATGGTCTACTGGCTGGCGCTGGATTGGTTCGGGCAAAAGGCCGCGCGCTTTGCCGGCGTCCTGTTCCTGACCTCTCCGCTTGCATGGTTCCATGGAACCATCGCTTTGACATACAGCGTTGAGACTTTTTTTTCGGCGCTGCTGGGCTATCTCTGCTGGCGCATCTATTCCGGCAATCAGAAATTCATTGTGCCCACGGCGATTGTTCTTGGCCTCTCCGCGGGAGTGCGTCCATCGTCTCTGCTCTTTCTTGGCCCGCTGTTTCTTTTCTCTTTGCGCATCGCAGCACCGCGACGAGTGCTGGCCGGAATTTTAGCGCTTCTGCTGACGCTGACCGCATGGTTTCTTCCAATGATTTCTGTCAGCGGTGGATGGGATGCCTACTTCGGCGCTCTATTTTCCCTATGGCGGTTGGTGCCCTCGCGAAATACAGTGTTCAACTCCTCGCCGGCAACGTCGATCGCACGCGCCTTCACGATCGTGTTCATTTATTTCGTGATGTTCGGGGCTGCTTCAATCGCGCCACTGGCCGCAAAATATCAAAGCGGCCCCAGCGATCTTCGGAAGAAGGTCTTCACCGCGGTGTGGATTGCCCCGGCACTTTGTTTCTTCACCTTCATCTTCCTCAAATTCGTGAACAGCGGCTATCTTCTGTTGCTCTCCGCAGCGGCATGCATCTGGCTAGGACATTGGTCGGCCCTCTGGTATGAAACCGCCGAATGGCGACGCTCACTCAAAAACGCTGTGGTCGGAGTTTGCGTAGCGGCAAACGTCTTTATTTTTCTGGCATCGCCTCTCTACTGCTCCTACAGATCGGTCCGAAGATTCGAGGCCGAGTTGCAAGGCGTCCTTGCGTCGCTGCCGCAGATCGCTTCTCCGGGAAACACGCTGATCGTCGGGTTTGATTCTCATTTTCTCGGCTATCGTCACGCTGGCTACTATCTACCGGGCTACACCACCGTGGAATATCCGCAAGTGAGATTAGAAGAGGGCGAGCGGATCTTTGCCATGGACCAACGGGAGACGCGCCTACTTGCGAAACTGCCTGTCGGCTCGTGCTCGCAATTTGTGCTGTTTCCGCTTCCGCATGGAAGCCGCGCTTATATGGCGTACCTGCACACAGTGGAGGCAAAGCTTCCCCGACATAGCTTTCGAACTGTGCGCGCAGGCGATCGCGAGTTTGTCACAGGACCTATTTCTGATTTGCTTGCTCTCTTTCCGGGAGCAATGCCGGACCCGAAGGGTGTAAATGCGGTGCACCAGTCCGCCACCCCCCCTGTAAACAGCCGTGCACACCAGGCGGGACATGCCTGCGTAAGCTTCTGAATTCAGGCTGCCCCAACCGTTTGAGGATTTGGACGGAGGATTGCTATTGGATGGGCATCCCTTGAAAAGGGCGGAAAGAGACTGTGCATGCACTCGATCGCCTGGTGGCCAACGGTCATCGTGCTTGGTATTGCAACGTTCACCGACTTGCGAAGCTGCCGAATTCCAAATTGGCTGGTGCTCCCGTTTCTGGCTGGCGGGATCGCCACCTCGGCCTGGGCACACGGCTGGCATGGCGTGGAACAAAGCTTCCTGGGCATCGGTCTTGGCACTTTGATTTTCGGATCGTTTTGCTTGCTGGGCGGAATGGGCATGGGGGATGTGAAATTATGCGCGGCCATTGGCGCCTGGATCGGCCCTTCGCAGTTGCTGCTGGCAATGGTCGTTGCGGGGATCGCCGGCGGCATTATGGCGGTTTGCTGGGCAATCGCGGGCGGGTTTACCGGCGATTTGTTCAAGGGCACCGGTGATCTGATTCTCGGCTTCAAAAAACGCGGATTGCGCCCTCATCCGCACCTGGTTCTGAATAATCCGCTGACGCGCAAAATGCCATACGCTCCAGCCATTGCAATCGGAACGCTCATATCGTTCTTTTCCCGCTAAAAGGGCGGCGGCAATCTTTATGGCGACTTTATCGATACCATGTCCAACTCAGTCGAACTGGCCGAAAAACTCGAAGCAGCGGGGAGTCGCAAATTGGTGATGTCTACTTTCACCCAAGATCGTGACGCGCTCGGCGCCAAAGTCTTGTCCATCGCATTAATCGGCCCTGAGGAGCAGCGCCGGAAATCGATGGCCCGTGCCTTAGCTGGATCGCAGGCGAATGTTACCCATGAGTTCACATCCTATCCGGATCTGGATGACGTGCCTCGAATCCTGGAAGGCGGCTATGACCTCGTTGTCGTGGAACTGGATAGCAACCCCGAGCATGCGCTGGACCTGGTCGAGAATATCTGTGGAAACAGCTCCGTCACCGTAATCGTCTACTCCGCGCAGGCAGATTCGGAAATGCTGGTGCGTTGCATGAGAGCGGGCGCGCGCGAGTTTCTGACGCAACCGGTCGCTCCCGGAGCAATTGCAGAAGCTCTGGTGCGCGCTTCGGTTCGCCGGCCAGCCGGCCGGTCGGTGAAGCGGGCAATGGGGAAACTGTTCGTGTTCGTCGGTGCGAAAGGCGGGTCCGGCACAACTACCGTCGCCACCAACTTCGCCGTGGCGTTAACCAAAGAGTCGGGAGAAAGCACGGTTTTGATTGACCTGGGGGCGCCGATTGGAGACGCAGCGCTGGGCCTTGGGATACGCGCCCAGTTCACAACTGTAAATGCCCTCCAAAATTCCAGCCGTCTCGATTCCAACTTTCTCTCCAAGCTGCTCGTTAAGCACGCCTCGGGACTCTCGGTGCTGGCCGCGCCAGATGATTACACCTCGACTCCGCCCCAGGAACAGGCGCTCGAAAAATTGCTGTTCGTTACGCGGCAGGACTTCGAATACGTTGTGGTCGACGCCGGATCGAACATTGGCCCCGCCGGAAAGCTGCTGTTTCAATCGGCCACAACCGTTTATCTCATTAGCCAGGTCAGCGTTTCCGAGCTGCGCAATTCACATCGGCTGATTTCAGAGTTCTTCAGCGACTCCGGCGTCAAACTCGAGGTCGTTCTGAACCGCTTTACGCCGCGCTCACTGGGGATCGACGAACCGGAAATCAAGAAGGCGCTGTCCGTGTCGCCAGAATGGAAAATTCCCAGCGATTACGACACCGCGCTTCGCGCACAGAACACAGCCAGTGCATTGGCGCTGGGGGATTCGACGATCTCTCGTGTCATCCGGCAGATGGCGCGCGTAGCATGTGGCTTGCCCAAAAATCGCGCGAAGAAGAAGCACTTCAGCTTGTTCGGATGATCGGCAAAAAGAGTCTTTGACGGAATCGGGTGGAATGGCGTGGAACAACTGAATCTGGAAAAATTCAAAGCGGAAACGCACCGGGTGCTCATCTCCAAACTGGATCTGGAGAAGTTATCCCGCGTCAACTCCAGTCAAGCGCGGCAGGCCGTCGCCGGCATGGTGAACGAAATTATCGTGAACCAGAAGGTTCCGCTGAGTTTTGGCGAGCAGGAGAAAATTCAGGCCGACCTGCTCGATGAGGTGTTCGGCCTTGGTCCATTGGAACCCCTGCTGCGGGACCAGGCCATCTCCGACATTCTGGTGAACAGCAAAGATCACGTCTTCATCGAACGCGGCGGTGTTCTCAAACGAATTGATGCGGTGTTTCGCGACGACCGCCATTTGATGCAAATTATTGATCGCATCGTGTCGCGGGTCGGTCGCAGGATCGACGAGTCCTCGCCGATGGTCGATGCGCGCCTGCCCGACGGTTCGCGTGTTAATGCCATCATTCCGCCCCTGGCGCTGGATGGCCCAGCTCTTTCCATCCGGCGCTTCGGGACAGGGCCGATCGCCGCCCGGCAGCTCACAGACATGAAAAGCATTTCCCCGGAAATGATGGAAATGATGTCCGCCGCCGTGCGCGCGCGCATCAGTATTTTGATTTCGGGCGGTACTGGCGCCGGCAAGACAACGCTCCTCAATATTCTTTCGCAGTACATTCCGCACAATGAGCGGCTGGTCACGATTGAAGATGCGGCGGAACTTCAGTTGGCGCAGGAAAATATTGTTCGGCTGGAAACCCGGCCGCCAAACATTGAGGGGGCGGGCGCAATCCGGCAGAGGCAGTTGCTGATCAACAGCCTGCGTATGCGCCCGGACCGAATCATCATCGGCGAGGTCCGCGGAGAAGAAGCATTCGACATGCTCCAGGCAATGAACACCGGTCACGAGGGTTCGATGACTACGATTCATGCGAACTCGCCGCGAGATGCGCTGTCGAGACTGGAATCCATGGTGGCGATGAGCAATTTGAATATGCCGGAAAAAACGGTGCGCCACCAGATCGCGTCTGCGATTGCCATCATCGTCCAGGTATCTCGCCTCAGCGATGGCACACGCAAGGTGGTCAGCATTTCCGAAATCACCGGCATGGATGAGAACGTCATCAGTATGCATGAGATTTTCAGTTTTAACCGTAAGGGCATCGGGCCGGACGGCAGAGTGATTGGAACGTTTGAGCCAACCCACATCCGTCCCAAATTTCTCGAACAAATTCGCATCGCCGGCATC
>JBOGLY010000213.1:0-5970 GCA_050746425.1 Acidobacteriaceae bacterium | reverse complement strand
GCTTCAGTCCACCGGAGAAGATCGAGCTTTACTATCCGCTCAGCCCAACGCAAGCGATGCTATACCTGGAGAATGCCACTCCGATCGCCGGCATCAGCCGGTCCACTTCTATCGATGAGGCGCATCGCTACAACATGATGATGCTCGATCATTGCGCCTTCCGCGTATTTTCGAATTCCGAAGAGTACCTCGGACTGCTTAAGCGGTGAGTTTGCGGCACTTCTGCCATGTATGGCTTTACCCAATTTAAGCAAGTTCAGGTCGTTTGGTATGCTCATCTCTGCTTCGATTACGCTTTTGTGGAATGACCGAATGACTGCAGGCTTTAGCAAATCGGTGCGCGACTCCCGTGGATAACGACGGGAGCGTCGGCCAACTACGAAAATTGAAAAGCCCAATGGCCTCGGACACGCCAGCACAAGTTGGCTCGGGAATGAACTTTCCTATCGCCAAACTGATCGAGCTTCTTGAGCCTGGTCAGTGGGAGGAGTTCACCGAAGAGTGGGCTCACTCCCTGAAGCAATACACAGCTGTAGAGCGATGGTCGGGCCCAGGCGACATGGGACGCGACATCATCGGGTTCAGGTCCGATCAGAAGTTTGATGGTCCGTGGGACAACTACCAGTGCAAGCGATACGCGCTCAAGCTTGCTCCCTCCCGAATATGGGTCGAGTTGGGAAAGATCATCTACTACACCCACATCAAGGCATTCACTGTCCCGCAGAACTACTACTTCGCGGCGTCGAAAGGTGTCGGTCTTTCTCTCCAGAAGCTGCTCAGCGACCCCGCAAAGCTGAAAGCGGGGCTGATCGAAAATTGGAGCGCGAGCTGCAAGAACAAGATCACGGACACGGGGGGCATCCCGCTCGAAGGCGATCTGCTCGATTACCTGAACAAGTTTAACTTCCGCATTTTCAAATACAAGACAGTCGTTGACTTGGTCAGAGGACACTCAGGAACTATTTTCCACAACCGGCGCTTCGGGCCGGCGAACTTCCCTGACCGTCCTCCAATTGAAGTTCCGCCGGCGGCGATTCATACAAAAGAGAGCCGCTACGTTCAGCAGTTGTTCGAGGCGTATTCAGAAAAGCTCTCGAAACAGCTCGACAGCCCGGAGCAGCTATCGGCGCATCCGGAACTGCAGGCCCATTTCAATCGCTCGCGTGAGGTCTTCTACCATGCGGAGTCACTCCGTAACTTCCCGCGCGATAGTGTCGATCCCGGTGCCTTCGATGCCATCCGTGACGAAATCTACCATGGTTGCGCCGATACTTATGAAATGGACTATGCGGACGGCCTCACTCGCATCAGATCAACGGTGCAACATGCGGGCCTGCTGACACCGAACTGTAACGCCCTGTGCATCCGCGTACAGACGCAGGATAAACAGGGCTTATGCCACCACCTCGCGAACTTAGACCGCTTTACTTGGGTGAAGAAGAATGGCTGAGACAATCCAGACATTTAACAGCCCAATCGAAACGGGCATGCGTGCGCTGATTCTTCTGGCCGAATCCTACCCGGAACAGCTCGATCTGCAACGCATTCTGGAGTTCGACTACATCATGGTCCACACCGGCGATGTGGACGGTCCACCCAGTATTCATCCGGCACTTCCATTGCGTTCCGGCGAACTTCTAGTGCGCCGCCAGTTGATCGAGCGCGGCCTTATGCTCCTTATCAGTAGGGGCCTCATCAGCCGCCATGCCACGCCGAACGGCTTTATGTATCGCGCCGAAGACGACGCGGGGCCTTTCATCGACGCCCTTTCGGCTGAATACCTTGACGACCTGAAAAACCGCGCCGTGTGGGTTGTCGATCGTTTCAGCGAGATGAGCGATCAGGACATACGCACAATGCTGAGCAGCGTATACGATCAGTGGTCGCGTGAGTTTCAGGCGCCGGAACAGCCGGGGTTATTCTGATGGCTTTCAACGCCCTTCAGCTACGCTTCATCCGCTTCCTTGGTCCTGATAAGGAACCCGCTGAGTACGTTTTCACGTCCGGGCTTAACATACTTTGGGGTTCGAGCGATACCGGCAAGACGTTCCTCGTCGAAGCCATCGACTTCATGCTCGGTGCCGGCGAAGAACTAAAAGATATCCCGGAACGCGTCGGTTACGACCGTATCCTGCTCGGGCTTAATGCCGGCGGCAAGGATTACACGATCAGCCGCAGTACAGAGGCTGGAGCATTCAAGAGATACGATGGGCTGCTCAAAGAAATCCCTGCTGACCCAGAGGCCGGGAAAGCACTTTCAGCAGGCCACAGTTCGAAAAACTACACCAACCTTTCCAATTGGCTTCTACAAGAGATTGGATTGGACAATAAAAAGATTCTCTACAGCGCAAAAACCGGGGAGTTGAGGGCCCTCGGCTTTCGCGCCCTTGCCCATCTCAACGTCATCATCTATCCGAACATCACCAAGAGGAAGTCACCGATTCTGAGCGGCCAGTATTTGGACGCGACTCGGGAATACGGCGTGTTCCGGCTCTTGCTGACTGGGTTGGACAATTCCTCCATCGCGGAAGATGCTCCGTTGCCCGTCGAGGCCAAGGCCAACGTCGAACGCCCATCTATTCGACCCGACGTGCTCGCGCAGATGATTAGCGATTACGAAGACGAACTTGCGCGGCTGACCGAAAACCCAGCAGAGCTTGAGAACGAAGAAACAGAAATCGACGAAAAGCTCGATGCGTTGCAGGCATCTCTTCGCACCATGGAAGGGCAAATCTCAAAGACCAGCCAGCAGCGCAAGGAAGTGTATGACCGCTACGGCAAGCTGACGGCGCGCAACAACGAAATCACCGAATTGAGCGAACGGTTCAGGCTGCTCGATGCGCAATACACCAACGACAGAAAAAGGCTTCTCGCAATCGAGGAATCCGGTCAGTTCTTCATTCTGCGTGAACCCATGGCTTGCCCATTGTGCGGCGCACAGCCGGAGGGCCAGAAACACGACGCCGCATGCGACGGCAATGTGGCCGCCGTCACTCAGGCCGCAGGCGCTGAGATTGCGAAGATCAGACTATTGCAGTCCGAACTGCACGCGACCGTGACTGCACTGTCGAAAGAGCAGGTCGAAGTTATCACGGAGAGGAAGATCGTAGAGGGGGAATGGCGCGGATACCAGAAGCAAATTGAATCCGCTCTATCACCCGACTTTGCCGAAGCTCGAACGCAACACTCCGCGCTCATAGAACAGCGTGCCAAGGTTCAACAGGCCATCGTCATCTACAAACGGGTGCAGGGCCTGAAGCGACGCCTGGACGAGCCGACTCCTGCACCTCAACCAGATAAACTCGTCGAGAAAGAAGATGCGTCCGAAGTAAACCAGTACATCCCAAAATCTGTCCTGGGCGCGTTTTCCAAAACTGTCGAGCACATTCTGCAGGAATGGCACTTCCCGGATGCGACGGACGTATATTTCGACGAGGGCAAACGCGATGTGGTGATCGGAAACCGGCTGCGCGGTAGCCGTGGCGCTGGCCTTTGTGCCATCACATATTCAGCCTTCATTTTGGCTCTATTCGAATACTGCCGATCTCGCAAAACGCCACATCCGGGTTTTGTCGTTCTGGATTCGCCGCTCATCGCATACAAGGAACCCAAGGCCGACGACGAAGGCATTTCGGGTACAGACCTGAAGGCTCGCTTCTATGAGTACCTTGAAACCTTCGCTGGAGATCAGCAGGTTTTCATCGTGGACAACACAGAGCCGCCGCCAGACTTCCTCGCGAAGGCTATACATTTCACCAAGAACCCGGCCATTCCACGTTGTGGGCTGTTTCCGTGTATTGAGAAGCCTAAGACCCCATGACCTCCGATCGAAGAGGCTATACCTTTCCTATAACGCTTTTGCTGTACGCATTGGTCCGAACGCAAGCGGGTTGAGTCCTCATAAGCGTGCAACTGGCCTCTGGCCAGGGTCAGCTGACGAAAACAGCCCAACGCGCTCATGCGAAAGGCTCACCCTCCACAATCTTGCCGCGGTTACCGGATTTCGAGCGGATAGTAGTAGGCTGCCTGATCCTGTTCATGCGTCGTGGAGAGATAGTATCGGCCGGCTTTTGCGCGTCGTAAATCGAGATCAGCCACTATCATTTCTTGGTTTCCGCCGCTGGTCGCAGTGGCGGCGGCCTCTGCGACCACTCCATTTCCGCTCGGATCGTGAGTAATCGCCACCACATACCGCCCGGGTGAGCTGAATCGCGGCAAGATGATTCTCACCCGAACGAGCGCGGCAGGCAGCGAGACCGATTGCAGTGGGCCCGGCTGCTGACCTCGGAATGCGCCGGTGTCCCACAGGTTAACTGTTTCGGCAATTGCGGCCTTATTCGTGGCTAGAGAGCGACTTGCCATCTCGTATCGAGTGATTGTGACAATTGCGGCAATGATTACGCAGACTGCGATAGCGGTTGCGAACACCAGCTTTTGCTGACGCGAACGATGCTCGCGGCGCAGCGCCAATAGCCGATTCATACAGACTGGGCACGTTGCGGCATGATCGACTCGCGGGTCCGACAGCGCAACCTTTCTTGACCTGCGCGCCAAGTCCTCCAGAAAAGTTCCATCGGGGCATGGACCGGCGGCGGTCGTGTCGCCAGCCAGCACGCGTTCCTGATGACGCTGCGCGATCCATTTCTCGAAACGGTCCTCAGCCCGTGAGGACCACCGCAGATTCAATCGCATCGAGGAGAAGCTCCTGGCCGGGAGAGGCTTCGAACAACCGATTCTAACTCCCGGAAGTATGCGCGGCGTACCGCTGTGTGATCCATGCCCAATTCCTTGGCAATCTCCCGCCACGAATATCCCAGCCAACGCCAATAAACGATGGAATTTGCAAATGGGGACAATTGGGCCAACAACTCGTTCACATACACCCGCTGCTCTATCTGAGGCCGGCCAGAGTACATCTGTTCCAGATCGGCAAGCGAACCATGCGAAAGCTCTCGGCTTCGCTTCGCCGCAAGTTGTTTGGCGCGCCGACGAAGGACGCTCTTAACGCGCGCCGTCAATTTCTCGACAGGTGCGCCGGGATGCCGTTCAAGGTATTCCGACGCATTTTGAACCGCGTAATCCATCAGGTCGTGCGCGGAATCGCGGTCGTTCAGGTATGTCCAGGCGCAAAGAACGGCATAGGGCCACGCTGCTTGGGCAGCGGTGTCCAGTGCCTGATCGGAAGCCGGTTGCCCCGTTGAACAGGCCCAACTCCACGTCAGATCTTGCCAGCGAGTATCCTTTGGCGGCATTTGCGAGCATCTGCCCGAGGGGGATTTAACCACCAGTTCCAAAAGTATAGGCGATCCGTTTGCTGCGATGATCAAATCTCCATGCCCCAAAACGCCTCTGAAGATGCCTTTAGTAAGTACGGAACACGCCTCTGAAGGATTGCTCCGAGGAGGCAGTGCGCAAGTCCGCCAATGTTGAGTAGCGGCGGTGCCATGTGGCGCGGGCGGCGTTAAAAGCCAGTCTCAATGGGGTTGAGGACGGTCACAGGAGCCGACCGATAACCGCGATGCGTCGTGTGTCGGGCCGTCGCAGTTCTTCCCAATCCTCACCCGGCGTGATCTCGGAGCGCCGTCAGTATTCCCCACAGGAGCAAGCCGCCATTCGGTTTGCGATCAACCTGGTTCAAGGAAAATGGAAGATCGGCATTCTCTGCCGACTTCAGGAAGGTCCGGCGCGGCTCGGAGACCTGCGCCGCCTGTTCCCGCAGGCGTCGAAAAAGATGCTGACCCAGCACCTACGCCAGATGGAGCAAGATAAGCTCATCGTTCGCACCGATCTGAGCGGAAAAGTATCTCATGTCGAATATTCTTTGTCGGAGCCGGGTGACGTGGCCGTCTCTAGCCTCCTCCATTTCCTTGCGGACTGGAGCATGGAATATCCAGCGCGAGCAAGCGACATTGGCGAAAATACTTCTCCGATTCTGGCAAGTGCGATCCGAGATCAGGCGTCCGCCTGAAG
>JBOGLY010000212.1:0-5993 GCA_050746425.1 Acidobacteriaceae bacterium | reverse complement strand
GTCAACGCCTGGCTCAACAACAATCCACCCACCATCGCGATGCCCAGCGGCCGCCGGATCTCCGATCCATAGCCGTGGCCAAAAGCCAATGGGATTCCCGCCAGCAGCGCCGCCATCGTTGTCATCATGATGGGTCGGAAGCGCAGCAGGCACGCATCGTAGATGGCGTCGGTCGCGTTCTTCCCGTGCTGTCGCTCTCCTTCCAGCGCAAAGTCCACCATCATAATGCCATTCTTTTTCACAATGCCAATCAGCAGAATGATTCCGATGATCGCAACCACGCTCAGGTTCTCGTGAAACAAAATCAGCGCCAGCAGCGCACCTACGCCGGCCGAGGGCAGCGTGGAAAGAATGGTGATGGGATGGATGAAGCTTTCGTACAGCACTCCCAGAACGATATACACCGCCACCAGCGCAGCCAGAATCAGCAGAGCTTCATTTGACAGCGAGCTTTCAAATGCCGCTGCCGTTCCCTGAAAAGCCGCTTGCACGGTGGGAGGCATGTGCAGATTTTTCTGTACTTTTTCAATGGCGGTAATGGCGCTGCCCAGGGCGGCATTCGGCGCCAGGTTGAACGACACCGTGACCGCCGGAAACTGCCCTTGATGGTTGATCGAAAGCGCTTCCGTCGTCTTCACAAAATGGCTGAATGCGCTCAGCGGGACCGCATTGCTCAGCGTTGTGGTGGTTGCGGTATTCGGCGAACTTGTCTCCGTCGGTATCGTGCTCTTCCCCGTCAGCGCGTTTGTCGGCGGGCTCAGAATGCCGGATGAAGGCGTATAGAGCACGCCCGTCGTCGTCGCATTCGATCCAGCCGACGCCGAGGCCGACGACGAATACGAAGATGCCGCTCCCGCTCCCGACGCTCCGGAGGATGCATTCGCCTGGACGTAAATCTTGCTCAGCTTTTCCGGGTCTTTCTGGAACTGCGGCTGCGCCTCCAAAATCACGTGATACTGGTTCAATTGCGTGTACATCGTGTTGATCTGGCGCTGGCCAAAATTGTCGTAAAGGGTGTTGTCGATCGTCGCGGGCGCAATCCCCAGCCGCGATGCCGTTATCCGATCGATTGCCAGGCTGACGGCAAGCCCGCCCGTCTGCTGGTCGGTGGCCACATCCTCCAGTTGCGGCAGTTGGTCCAGCTTGGCGACGAACCGATTGGTCCACAGATTCAGTTCATCCACGTTGGGATCTTCCAGCGTGTATTGGTATTGGGTGCGGCTCACCCGGTCGTCCACTGTGATGTCCTGCACCGGCTGCATGTAGAGCGTGATTCCGTCAACTTGCCGCAGCTTCTTGCTCAACCGCCGGATCACATCCGCCGCACTCAGGCTGCGGTCTGACAGCGGCTTCAGGTTGATCGACATTCGCCCGCTGTTCAGCGTCGTGTTCGTGCCATCCGCGCCGATAAAAGAGGAGAGGCTTTGCACCGCCGGGTCCTGCAATACGATCTTGGCGACCTGCTGCTGCTTTTTCGCCATCGCGGAAAAGGAAATGCTCTGCGGCGCCTGTGAAATCGCCTGGATTACGCCCGTGTCCTGCACCGGGAAAAATCCTTTGGGGATCACGATGTAGAGAAAAACGGTAAGCACCAGCGTTCCCAACGCCACCAGCAGCGTGATCGTCTGATATTCCAGGACCACTTTCAGCGTGCGTCCGTAAAAGGCGATCATGCGCTCAAACACGCGCTCCGACGCCTGATAAAAGCGCCCCTGCTCCGATTCCTCCTTGTGCCGCAGAATCCGCGAACACATCATCGGCGTCAAGGTAAGCGAAACAGCGGCGGAGATGATAATGGTGACCGCCAGTGTGACGGCAAATTCGCGGAACAAACGCCCGACAATCCCTCCCATGAAAAGCAACGGGATCAATACCGCGATCAGCGACACGGTCAAGGAAAGAATCGTGAATCCAATCTGTTCCGAGCCTTGCAACGCCGCCTGCATGGGCGTGTGCCCTTCCTCCAGGAACCGCGAAATGTTTTCGATCATCACAATGGCATCGTCCACCACGAAGCCAGTCGAAATAGTCAGCGCCATTAGCGACAGGTTGTCCAGGCTGTACCCCAGGGCGTACATGGCGGCGAACGTTCCCACAATGGACAAAGGCACCGCCACGCTGGGGATGATCGTCGCCGATAGATTGCGAAGAAATAAAAAGATGACCAGCACCACCAGCACAATGGTCAGCATCAGCTCGAATTCCACATCCGAGACGGAAGCTTTTATGCCGGTCGTCAAATCTGTCAGCGTGGTCACATCGACGCCAACTGGCAGGGTCGCTTTCAGTTGCGGCATCAGTTGCGTGATGCTCTTTACCACGCTGATGGTATTCGCGCCAGGCTGTCGCTGGATGTTGACGATCACCGCCGGCGTCTCATTCATCCATGCGGCTTCTTTTGTGTCCTCGACCCCATTTACGACGTTGGCAACGTCTTTCAACAGCACCGGCGCGTTGTTCCGGTACGCGACCACAATGTCTTCGTAGTCCGCTCCGGTTACCAACTGATCGTTCGCGTCAATCTGGTAATCCTTCCTCGGTCCATCGAAGTTGCCCTTGGCCGAATTCACGCTGGCCTGCGTCAATGCCGTGCGCACCGCTTCGATATCGATCCCGTAGGATTCCAGTTGTGCCGGATTCACCTGGATGCGCACCGCCGGCTTCTGCCCACCGCTGATACTCACCAGCCCCACGCCATTTAACTGAGAGATTTTTGGGATCAGCCGCGTGTCCACCAGGTCTTCCACCTGCGACAATGGCATGGTTTTTGATGACGCAGCCAGGGTAAGCACCGGCGCGTCGGCAGGGTTCGTCTTGCTGTAGATCGGCGGCGCGGGCAGGTCGGAGGGCAGATAGCTCTGCGCTGCGTTGATCGCCGACTGCACCTCCTCTTCGGCGATGTCCATCTCCAGGTTCAAATTGAATTGCAGCACGATCACCGACGTTGCGCCGGAGCTGGTCGAGGTCATCTGGCTGAGTCCCTGCATCTCCCCAAACTGGCGCTCCAGCGGCGCTGTCACCGTGGTCGCCATGACATCCGGGCTGGCGCCTGGATAAAACGTCACGACTTGAATGGTTGGATAATCCACCTCTGGCAGCGCGGACACTGGCAGTTGCGTGTACCCAACGATGCCCACCAGCATGATGGCGGCCATCAGCAGCGAGGTCGCCACTGGCCGCAGAATAAACGGGCGAGACGGGTTCACGGAGCGTTTGTCCCGCTCGGGTTGGCCGGAACCGGCGTCTTCGACACCACGATTTTCGAATTATTTTGCAGCTTCTGAAAGCTGCTGTTCGCCACAACATCGCCCGGATTGATTCCGGTGACCGCTGTTTCTCCGGACTCGGAAATTCCCTGCGTCACATTCTGGATATGCGCGATTCCGTTCTGGATCAAAAACACAAATGAAACATCGCCATTCTGCTGAATCGTGGACGTGGGCACCAAGGTCACGCCTTTCAGCGTGTTCACGAGCAGTTTTGTGTTGACGAACTGGTTGGGAAACAACCCTCTGTTGGCGTTCCGGAAAATGGCTCTCAGTTTTACCGTTCCCGTCGTCGTGTCGATCTGATTGTCAACAGTCTGCAATTTTCCGTCGGCGATTTTCGCCTGATTGCTCCGATCGAATGCGGTAACGGGAAGTGATTTTCCATGTCGCATCTGCGCCATTACCTCGTCCACGCTGTCTTCCGGGATCGTAAAGACCACGGTAATCGGCTCAATTTGCGCAATGACCGCCAGCGGAGTCGTGCTGTTGGCCTGCACCACGTTGCCCGGATCGACCAGCCGCAAACCTACCCGACCGGAGATCGGCGCGGTCAAGTGGCAAAAGCCAACCTGGACCTCGTCGTAATCGACAGTCCCCTGGTCGGTCTTCACCGTGCCCTGCTCCTGCAGCACGAGTTTTTGCTGATCTTCCACCGTCTGTCTGGCAATTGCATTCTTCGCCCACGCAGCTTGATACCGCGCCAGGTCCATCTTTGCCTGCGCCAGCAGGTTCGTGTCCCGCTCCAACGTGCCCTGCGCCTCCAGCAATTGTGCTCGATACGGGCGCGAGTCAATTTCGATCAACGGGTCTCCACGGCGCACCATCTGGCCTTCCCGATAATGCACTTCGGTGATTTCCCCGGTTACCTGGCTTGTAATGGCGTCGGTGTACACCGGCGTCACCGTCCCTATGGCATTTAGATACACGCCGATGTCGCCCTTTTTCGCGGTTGCGATCGTAACCGTCACCGGCCCCGTCATCGCATGTCTTCCCGTGGCCGCTTTCTGCGCCTCGTGGTGATTCAGGACCACCCAGAAAAGAATGCCGAACAGCACCAGAATCGCTACCCATATCAGAATGCGAACGCTACGGGAGCCGCGCCGTGCGGCAGGCGGCGGAGGCAGCAGTTGATGGTCCCGTCCCACGTGTGGATCAGGCAGTTGATGGTCCCGTCCGATATGTGGACCAGCGGCGTCCTGTGGCAGGTCATTTTCCATTCGGGTAATTTCCGCCTTCCAGTCCATTCCTCATGCCGCTGTAAGGATACAAGGCAATGCCCGTTCGTGTGTATGCAAAAGGGGATTTGCGACAAAGAATGATAGACGGAATTCAGGCCGAATAAGATTCAGCCTCCCTCGTGCCGACAATGATTAGATCGCACGAAGGAGTCCGCGCCTGCGACCGATGCAATGCGGAACTGCCATCTTATTCACGTGCTCCCAAAAGCTTGAATACGGGTGCCCCATACTCGCCGCGTTCTTTGCGGCTAGTGTGGGATATGACCATTCAATTCAGGGAGCCGGGATGGATAATATTCGACCAAAGAACGAAAATCGATCGGGGAGGAAATTGCAGCCTTGGAACTTGCTCGCCACGGCGGATCAGTTTGTGGAAGGATTTCGACTTAATCAAAGGTTTCAAGGCGGCAAGCATCGGCCCGCCGCCCTGAAAGTGGATGATTCAGCGGTTACGCCGCGGCTTGAAGGTTCACGTGGTCAGAGATTTGCGTCAGGATCTTATCCGCGTTCGCTTCTTCTCTTTCGATTGCAAGCAGCACCTGGGAATCCTCAGTTAACCCGAGCAGGTCGGCCCAGCGTCGCAGGGTTCCATACACCGCAATCTCGTGGTGCTCCACTTGCTGAGCGGCCCCGATCAGGGCGACATTCCTCACCGACGGATCTTTCACATCCTTGATCGTGTAGGATGCCGCCGTCGTGAGACCGTCGATCACCTTGCAGGTTTCCGTGTCTGTCGAATGGGTGTTTTTCTTCAGTAGTTGTTCAATCTTGGAAACATGGCCTTTCGTCTCTTCTAAATGAGTCCGAAACGCCGAGGTCAGTTCCGAGTCGGTGGCTTTATCGATCAGTTCCGGAAGCGCCTTTGTGATCTTCCGCTCCATATACAGCGCTTTCTTCAGGTGGTTGACGTATAGAGTGCGAAGATCTTCGATATTGGCTGACATCAATTTCATATCCGATTTCCTTTCGAATTGTGGAGTCGTCTGGAACTTCTTCTTGGGATTTATGCGAAGCGACTTGTTGTGCAGTCGGGTGCAACGTGGAACGCCCGCCAATCGATCGTCTTTTGCAGGCGTCTCTGTTCTTAATTACGTTGGATGCCCCGCCCGCACATAAGTTTTCCTCGACAGCCCAGCCGATGTTCAGCCGACGCAACAACACTGGTTCTCAATGATTTAACTGGTGCTCCGCGTATAGACAGCGCGCGGCTGGCTATACTGAGAGGTGCCCCGGAGGTTCTCCGAATACGGTTCTCCGAATACGTTTGTCATCCCGACCGGAGCGTAGCGGAGTGGAGGGACCTGCGTTTTATTAAGGTTTAGAATTGTCCATGGCCACGCGTTTAGATGAAATTCTGGCGGTCACGCGCCGCGATGTGGAGCTGCGCAAGCAGTCCGCCGATCTCGCTGCGCTGGAACAACGCGCCTCCGCGCACATGCCCCGAGGATTTGCCGCGGCATTGCGCCATCATCCTGCCGCCCAGCCC
>JBOGLY010000211.1:0-5993 GCA_050746425.1 Acidobacteriaceae bacterium | reverse complement strand
TTGATGACCTGATCGCGAAAGACATTTTCGCGGAGGGATTCATAATACTTTGAGAGCTTGGCTGGCGCGGCTGGATCGTCCGCCGGTAGAGCGGCTTTCAATTCATCCTTAATCTGCTTGACCAGCGCATAGCTTTCAAACTTGGGATGCTTCTGAGTGTCGAGCGCGTCCTTCAGTCGATCGCCGACCTTGGAATAAAGTTGGTCGTAATATGCCTGGTCGAATTCGACCGGCTTCACTTCGCGCTTCGGCTTGCCGGCTTTGCTGACCAGTTCCGTAATGCCAGCACAGATTTTTTTGACTTCGCCGTGGGCAAATTCAATTGCGTCGACGATGGAATCCTCGCTGACCTGCTTGGCGCCGGATTCAATCATGACGATACCGTCCGCGGTGCCAACGACGGTGATGCTCATGTCGCCCGCGCGAAGTTCGGCGTAGGAAGGATTGATGATGAACTTGCCATCGACCCGGCCCACACGGACTGCCCCAATAGGGCCGCCAAATGGAATGTCGGAAAGTGCCAGCGCACAACCCGCGGAATTGATACCGATGATGTCTGGATCGTTTTCCTTGTCGGCGGAAAACACCAGCGCAATCACTTGCGTTTCATTGCGAAAGCCTTCAGGAAACAGCGGACGGATGGGGCGGTCGATCTGACGGCAGGTAAGGATTTCGCGCTCGCTGGGCCGGCCTTCACGCTTGATAAAGCCGCCGGGGATACGTCCGCCGGCGTAAGCGTATTCACGATAATCGACGGTGAGGGGGAAGAAGTCGACGCCTTCTCTTGGGTCGGGTGAGGCCACGGCGGTGGCAAGAACTACGGTGTCGCCCAGGGTCGCAAGTACGGCTCCTGAAGCCTGCTTGGCCATGCGGCCAGTTTCAAAATTCAGTCGTTTGCCGCCAGCCAGTTCGACGGTCACATCATGTTTCATAGGGTCCTCAAATTTTGTTGTATAGGGGCGTGGGTGCAGAAAGGCGGGAACGCGGGGAAGCTGGCAGGCAGCGGTGATGTAGGAAAAGTGTGTGCGGAAGCGGCCCAACGGAGCCGGTTGTCTTCCGCGGTCGCCGCGGCGACCCGCCAATGCCTGGAATCAACAACGCTCGCAATCCTGAAATCTGCGGAATGTCGCTGCCGCTTACTTGCGGATGCCCAGTTTGCCAATGACTTCCCGGTAGCGATCGGTATCGTGTGTCTTCAAGTAGTCCAGCAGACGGCGGCGATTGCTCACCATCATCAACAAGCCACGGCGCGAGGCATGGTCCTTGTCGTGGGCCTTGAAGTGTTCGGTAAGCTCGGTGATGCGTTCGCTGAGAATCGCGATCTGCACTTCCGGGCTGCCGGTGTCGCTCGCATGGGTACGAAAGCGCTCAATTACGTCGGTTTTTTTTGCAGGTGCCAGCACAGTGTGGCTACTCCCTCTCCATTGTCGATTACACTCGATAAGTGTCTACTTAAGAGTAACATGCTTTGCTTGTGCCGGCATCCGTCGCCAGCCCATGGTTTCGCGAATTGAGACACTTTCCATGACCATTCGGCCACTTATCACTCTGACCACCGATTTCGGTCTCATCGATCCTTTTGTAGGGGTGATGAAGGGCGTGATCGCCGGTATTTGTCCCGCTGCGCAAGTCATTGACATAACCCACGGCCTACCCGCTTTCGACATATTGGAGGGCGCGCTGGCGATCTGGCAGGCGTGGCGCTACTTCCCTGCCGAGACGGTTCACGTGATCGTTGTAGATCCCGGTGTTGGGTCGAGCCGCCAGGCGGTTCTGTGCCGGATGGGCAGCGCGTGGTTCATTGCGCCGGATAATGGCGTGTTGACGCTGGTTGAGCGGGATCTGCTGCGGAGCGGCGGTACGGGGAGATTTTGGAGCATCGAGAATCCGGCGTATATGCTGCCGGCGCAGAGCAACACCTTCCATGGTCGCGATATTTTTGCGCCGGCGGCGGCGCATCTGGCAGCGCAGATAGAGCGTGGCGCGGTGCTTGCCGAGACATTTGGGCCGGAGATCGAGAAGCTGATCCAACTGCCCGTGCCGGAGCCTGTGCATCGCAAGGATGGCTCCATTGAGGGCGTGATTTTGAAGAGCGATAAATTTGGCAACCTGCTGACGAACCTGGCGGCGGCGGATTTGCCGGATGACTTTTCGCGTTGGACGCTGGAAATTGGCGACTGGCGCATTACGCGCTTTTGCCGCTTCTACGCGGAGGCGAAGGAGGGCGAGGTTTTCGCCATCGTGGGCAGCTCAGGGCTGCTGGAAATTGCCATGAACCGCGGCTCGGCAACAGAGAAGATGGGGATTTCGGCGGGAACCCCGTTCCGCATAACCGTGTCGGAGTCGAGATGCTCCACATCTCGCACTTAACGCTTGGGTTATCGTCGAAGCTTGGCTGACGATTCTTCGACATCGAATACGCTGCTTATAGTATGCTTTTTACATGTTGAGGTGTCCATGATCGATCTTCGCGAAGTTCGCTCGGTTACCGAATTCCAGAGAAATGCGAAAGAGTATGTGGGGAGGATCAAGAATTCTAAAACTCCGATTGTGCTGACGGTCAATGGCCGTGCCGAACTCGTCGTGCAGGACGCCGCCAGTTATCAGGAACTGCTAAATCGGCTGGAGGAACTGGAGACGGTCGCATCCATTCGTGTCGGACTGCAGGATATGAAAGCAAGCCGCGTCCAGCCGGCCCGTAAGGCCCTGAAGAACCTCGGAAAAAAGCTTGGAATTTAAGGTCGAGATCACAAAGACTGCTCTCGCCGATGCGGAAGGTTATTTCTGCTTCGTTCGAGACGAGAGTCACGATTTGCTGGCCGCAGAGCGGTGGTGGAACGGCCTGGTTGACCGGATTCTTTCACTTGAATCGCTTCCCCGAAGATGTCCTGTGATTCCAGAACAGAACTTTTTTGCAGATGAGGTGCGGCATCTCGTTTATGCCTCCCATCGGATCATTTTCCGCATCGACGACAATACCGTGACGGTCTTGCGTATATATCATGGAGCGCGACGACCATTGAAGGCGGGAGATCAATAGAGATCGCAAGGGTAGATTGGGAGCTATGCATTGCCGTGTGACCGCAGTTGAGGTTCTTCCGGGGTTCCGGCTACAGGTTGGATTTATCGATGGCGTCAAGGGAGTGGTTGATATGTCCAGCCTCGTGCATTCGCCGAAGGCGGGAGTATTCACCGCGCTTGCAGACCCGCTCAAATTCGCGCAGGTCACGCTTCAGTACGGGGCCCTGGCGTGGCCCGGAGAACTGGACCTTGCTCCCGACGCGATGCGCACAGCAATCCAGGAGCATGGAAAATTGGTGCTGTAGCAATTTGTACTGTCATTCCTTTCGGCCCCCGACAAGGTATTTAACCCGTGTGCGTAGGATGGGAGCGCCGGAGGTCCTGAGGTGAAATCCGCGCGCCGTCTTCCGCCTGTCTGGCTGATGGGCCTTTCGAACTCCACTTTGGGACTGAATACCGGCATTGTCTTTTTTGCGATGCCGCAGTTGCTGGCGGCCCAGCACGTACCCGAGGCGCGCATCGCCGGAATCACAGCGGCGGCCATGTCCGCGAATTTCTGGGGCGTCGCGTTCGGTCCGATGCTGGATGTCCGGTTCAGCCGCCGGTGGTATGCGACCTGTTTGGCCGTCGGCGCCTCGATAATGGCCGCCGTTGCAGTCTTGAACCTGCATCGTCTCGTCGTGCTGGAAGCCGCTCTGGTTCTCGGAGTGGCGGCGGGCATGCTTTCCACCGCGGCGCTGGGCGGCTGGCTTTCCGCCGTCTGCCCCGATAAAGACAAGAACAAGCTGAGCGCGTGGATGAATATCGCGGCAATTTGTGGCATTGGCGTCGCCTCCGCAGCCGGCGGCGAACTGGTTCGTCATTTGCCGTCTGGGTTAGCGGCAACTCTTATCGGTTCGATGCTTTTGCTCCCCGCAGCCATCTTTCTCATCATCCCTGCACCCGGTCCTGACAGACGGCTGGCCGGGGAGAGCTTTCGCCAGTTCAGCCGCGAGCTCCTCGCGCTGCTGCGCCGCCGGCAAGTGCTGATCGCGCTGCTGCTCTTCGTGACCCCGTGCAGCTCTTTCGCGCTGACGGACATTCTTGGAGGTCTAGGCGGGGACTTCCACGCCTCGGCCCGGGTGGTGAGCATGGCCGGCGGGATGGGCGCATTCCTCCCGGGAATCATTGGATGCCTGCTGTTTCCAATCATCGCCAAACGACTGCCGCTGCGCTTTTTTTATCTGGCCAACGGGATGTTGGGTTGCCTGTTTACACTGACCCTCGTCCTGCTGCCCCGAACGCCCGGGATATTTGTCCTCGCACTGCTGGGTGAATATTTGTTCCAGGCAGTCGCGTTTTCGATCCAGATTGGGGTTACCTTTGAGACCATCGGGTGGAACAATCCTCTGGCCGCAACCACCTTCACGTTCCTGACGACGGCTACCAACATTCCAGTAACTTACATGATGGTCGCCGACGGACGCGGTTACTCAATGGCCGGGGTCACGGGATGCCTGGCAATGGACGGCGTCGTCGGAATCGCTACCTGCCTGCTGCTGGGGTGGTTACTCTATCGCCATCGCGGCAGAGGATCGACTTCCTATATTGCAGGCGCTGATCCACTGCTTGCGTCGCCGCAGGAAGACTGACTGTTGCGTCTGTTTCAGACGCTGGGGCCGATTCGCCCCTGGAGTGGACTATTCGCTTGCACGATTCCGCTATACAGATCGCAGCGTTTCCTATCGCCGCTCCACCAGCATCTGCTCGGTGACAAGCTGCGTCAAGTCGCGCTTTTCCAGTCCATGCTCGCGCTTGCTGAATTCATCCACCTTGCTCGACCCATCAGGGCTTTTTGCGATTGTCGGGGCTTTCCAGGGCCGCGTCGCGAAGCGCCTCAACATCTGCCAGGTCGCGTGCACGCCCAATTGCCAGCTTGTTCCGAATCAGGTGTTTTCGAGAGATGACGGGCGCCCGGATTTCCCCTTCAACCAAACCATCCACACGGTCCTCCCATGCTTCATCGAAGTTGATTCCATCGATGCGTTGAAGGATGTCGATCCTCGTCGGAGGTTGGCCGATCTGGAAAGCGGAACCCTGTTCGTCGTTGAAGTCGGAGGGACGGAACCCCTCCAAGGGTGCTCCGAAGCTGGCGAGAGCGCGATAGACGGCGTGGCTATTCACTTCATCCGCGCGGATGAAGACATCAAGGTCTTTCGTCGCTCGCGGTTCGCTATGGACGCCAACCGCATAGCCTCCGATAACAAGATATTTAACGTCTTGGGCGTTGAACGCGAGTAAGAGTTCTTTCAGATCTTTGTTCATCGTCCAACCGAACCCCCTTGAACGCGTACGCTTCGACACTGGCTTCCCATACAGCGACAAGGCGCTCGCCTACTGGAAGGCTTTGCCAGTAGCGATACGTCTCCATCTGCTGCTGTTTAGGATCCGTGACTCGGCGAATCGTCTTATCCATTTATCGCCGCTCGACCAGCATTTGTTCGCTGACAAGCTGGGTCAGGTCGCGTTTCTCCAGGCCATGCTCGCGTTTGTTGAACTCATCTACTTTGCTGGACCAGTTCATGGAGCAGAATTTCGGCCCGCACATGGAACAGAACGCCGCTTCCTTGTAGTAATCGTCGGGCAGCGTCTCGTCGTGCATGGAGCGAGCGGTATCGGGGTCGAGCGAGAGCGCGAACTGCTTTTCCCAATCGAACGTATACCGCGCGTGGCTGATAGCGTCGTCGCGATCGCGTGCGCCTGGGCGATGGCGCGCGACATCGGCGGCATGTGCGGCAATTTTGTACGCGATGATGCCGTCCTTCACGTCTTTTTCATTCGGCAGGCCGAGATGCTCTTTCGGCGTGACGTAGCACAGCATGGCCGCGCCATGCCAGCCGATCATCGCCGCGCCGATCGCGCTGGTGATGTGGTCGTAGCCCGGAGCGATGTCCGTCACCAGCGGCCCCAGCACGTAGAACGGCGCGCCGTCG
>JBOGLY010000210.1:0-6030 GCA_050746425.1 Acidobacteriaceae bacterium | reverse complement strand
CCTCATAGGCGTATAGAGTTCCCATAACCTGCGACGCGCAAATGATCGATCTCGCGGAACAAATTAAGAAAAAGCTGAAGGACGAAATAGCCGCCCTTGAGCACGAGCTTCATAGCGAGTTGCCCAAGGAGATCAAAATCGCGCGCGCGCACGGCGATTTGTCCGAGAACGCCGAGTACAAATATGCCAAGGAACGGCAGTCGTACGTATCCGCCCGGCTCGGCCAGCTCCACCAACGCATGGCCAATCTGTCTATGATGAACCTGAACAACTTGCCCAAGGATCGGGCGGCGTACGGATCGCGAATTGTAGTCCTCGACCTTGAGAAGGATTCAAAGGTGACCTACAAGCTGGTCACGGTCGAGGAAGCAGACGCGTCGCAGGGGCTGATTTCCACGAGTTCGCCGATCGGCCGCGCGTTGCTCGGCAAAAAGGTGGGCGACGAAGTACGGGTGACCACGCCAGCAGGCGTGAGAAACTACGAAGTGGTGGAGCTGCTGACGATTTACGATGAACGATAGCGGAGTGAGGCTCGCTCCATGCTGACGCGCAACATCAGCCGCTACTTTTCCTGGCCGATCCAACGTCTGGCAGCGCTACTGGCCAGCACTGGAATCCATCCCAATGTCATCACTTGGTCTGCGCTGGCGGCAAACCTGTGCGCAGGCATATTGTTTGCGGAAGGGCGGTTCCCAGCAGCGGGCGGGCTGGTTGTCGTAGCGGGGCTTTGCGACCTATTGGATGGTCCAGTCGCCAGGCTGCAGAACCGCGTTTCGCTTTTTGGCGGGTTTCTGGACTCGATACTCGACCGTTATGCGGACTTCCTTCTCTTTCTCGGGCTTCTCGTTTATTACGTGGAACTGAATCGTTTTCGTTACGCCGTGCTGGCCGGCGCGGCAATGGCTGGTGCCGTGATGATCAGCTATGCCAAAGCACGCGCCGCTTCGTTGGTACCAGAATCCGAGGTGGGCTTCTGGGACCGGCCTGAACGGCTGGCGCTGATCATTGTCGCGGCGCTCGCGAATCGCATGGGACTGGCCCTTTGGGTTTTAGCCATCGGACCAAACATCACGGTGATACACCGCATCGTATACACGTGGAACCAAGCAAAAGCAGCGGGCAATACGCTGCCGCAAAACGCCACGCAACCGGGTGCGGACCGTCTGCGCGGATCGGGAATACAGTCCGGTGCGCCGGGAAGCCAAGCCCCGGCGCGGTCGAAGGCGGCACAAGCGGGCCACTTCATGATGCGGGTACGGCGGCATCCGGACGGGCGGGAGCACTGATGTGCCAAAATTGATGAGCATTATCGGAATTATTCTGATTTGCGCGGGAATCGATCTGCTGTGGCAATCGAGGATGGATATCCGCTACTGGTTTGCCGCGTATCGTTCAGTATTGCGCGAGCTGTTGCGGCGACGCGACGTTTCGCGGCTGATCGCCGCGGCGCGAAAGCGGCAGGGCGCCGCCGGCGTCCTGCTGGGAATGTGTCTGGTCTTTTTGGTGGGTCCTATGCTGATAGTGACCGCCGTCGCTCTGATGCTGCTGTTCCCCAAGCCTTAGACTGTCTCAAACAATCTTGAAACCCTCTCTCATCGTTCACGGCGGCGCGGGTAACATACCCGACGGCGCGGTCGCGGATTTTCGCCGAGGTGTCAGCGCGGGAGTGCAAGCAGGCTGGCACGTTCTTTCCGCCGGGGGCGCGGCGATCGACGCAGTGGAGGCAGCGATCGTGGCTATGGAAGAAGATCCAGCCCTCGATGCCGGAGTGGGCTCGCATCTAAACCGCGACGGCAGGGTGCAACTGGACGCGATCATTATGGACGGCATGACGCTGAAGGCCGGCGCGGTGGCGGCGGTTGAGCGCATCCGCAATCCGATTCGCCTGGCGCGGCTACTGCTGGAAAAATCCGAGCACATGATGCTGGCTGGCGCCGGCGCTGAGCAGTTCGCAATTGAAAACGCCTTTCCGCTTACCGACCCACACGAGATGATTACGGAAGCCGCACGCTCCGAATGGCAGAAACTGCGGGACCAATCCCTGGTGGCCGAGAATGAACAGGAGCAGTCGCGCGGAACGGTGGGCGCGGTGGCGCTGGACGTGGAGGGTAACCTGGCGGCGGGAACGTCGACGGGCGGAACGCGCAATAAATATCCCGGGCGAGTGGGAGATTCACCGCTCATTGGTTGCGGCTGCTACGCCGATGCAGAAGCCGGCGGGGCGTCGTGCACTGGCTACGGTGAAGGGATCATGAAGATTGTGATGGCCAAGCTGGCCACCGATCTGCTGCGCGATCCTAGGGTTCTTTCGCCGCATCGCAAAAAACGAAGTAAGGCGACTATCGCGCAAGCGGTGGCGGATGCGTGCGTGAAGGTTTTGGGGCACCGTGCCCATGCGACCGGAGGCTTGATCCTGCTGGATCGCGAAGGTCGTCCTGCAGCCGCATACTCGACGCCGCGCATGGCATACGCCTACGTGGAAGCGGACGCTTCTTTCACGATCTTCCCGTCGTTCGTTAGTTAGCGGGAACTTCGCCGGATATCCCATTCAATTTCGCTCCGGTCCTGAAGAAAACTCCTTGCGCTCGGGCGTCGTTTGCACGACAATCGTTGCAGACACACTTAGTATATAAAGGCCCGCGCAACGCCATCTTCTCTCCTCGGACGTCTCGCGCGGGCCTTCTTTTTTGCGCCCGCTGAAGACTGAGGGAATGTGATCCCCAGCAGAAACAAGCATGTGAGGGCGCCAGCGGTTTCTCCGTTGACAGACTCGTAAGTGGCTTGACCGACGTCGCTGGTTCAGCAGGAAAGCAAGCGGTCGTCGTGTTCGGGAACAAGTTCGTTCAGCAGGACGTCCTGTTCTTGAATCAAGGGATAACCCTCGCAGCAGGTGATCAGGTGCGCGAGAGCCCGCGGTAGAAACAAACCTTCATCGCTGACGCGCAGATGCGCGCGCGATTGCCACAACCCCATCATCGTGCAGCGAGGCTTTGGATCGTTCTGAAGGCTGCGGAGGATCATGAAACCGCGGAAGCCGCGCTCTTTCTTGGCCTCCGGCAAAAGCGTGCGCACAGACTCGACAAACTCATCTAGCTTCCCGGGTAAGATGGTGAAGCGCCACATGCGAGCGTACATGGACACCTCCGCTACTTGAGCCAATTCCCTGTTCGAAGGGGCGCACGTCAGAGGCGGATGCCTCTGCGCGCCGACGTTGGCGGAGATTATCACGACAAGCCGCAAGAAGATACGAGAAGGACTGGTAGGTAGTGGATCGCTGACCCACCACCGGCTAGTACGACTTGCAGCAACAAATCATGGCGCGTACGATCAGGAGAAGTGGTTGTCCGGTGCAAGGAGTTCAGTCAGGCCCCTCCTGGATAACCCAACGGCATCTCTAATGAGAAGCGTTGCTCAATCTGGCGCGCTGGCTCAGAAGCGGAACGGTGAATGAAGACTGATCGAACGAACTCGGGTAATCGTGTAACGTGGGCCAGTCCGGCTTCCATCCGGGGAATTCTGGTGCTCGTGGTACTGATGGCGCTGTCTGCGATGCTCGGCGGCTCTTGGGGGAATTCAGCCTCCGCAACGGATGCACATCCAGATGACATGCAAAGCTCGGTGCAGAAGTTTGCTAACGTGCTGGCATTGGTGCAACGAAACTACGCCGATCCCATCAACGTGGACCAGGCTATCTACGACGGCGCGATCCCAGGAATGCTACAGTCGCTCGACCCGCACTCCGAGTTTTTTGATCCTAAGGACTACGCGGCCTTTCTCGAGCAGGAGCAGGGGCGGTATTACGGGGTTGGGATGGTGATCGAGCAGGGCGCTAACGGGCAAACGTTGGTGCAAGTACCATTCGTTAACTCGCCCGCGTACAAGGCGGGAATTCGACCCGGGGACGTGATTTTGAAAGTGGACGGCAAAGCATGCGCGGGATTAACCACGTCCGAAGTGGCCAATTTGCTGCGGGGAGCGAAGGGCACGCCGGTGACGATCACCTTGGGACGGGAAGGTTGGGCGAAGCCCATCGAAGTGACGGTGACGCGCGCGGAAATCCCACGGCCGGCGGTGGAATACACGGCGATGGTGCGTCCAGGAATCGGCTACATCCGTGTTTCGACCTTTAATGACACCACCACAGATCGCGATTTTGTTGCGGCTCTCAATCAGTTGGATGCGCCGAAGCTGGACGGATTGGTCATCGATCTGCGAAACAATGGCGGCGGATTGGTGGACCAGTCCGTCGGTATGGCCGACATGTTCTTGCACAAGGGCGACCTGATCGTTTCGCATCATGGCAGGTCGTCGCCAGAGCGGCGCTATTATGCGATTCGGGGTAATCAAGGATTGGATGTGCCGGTTGTGGTTCTGATCAACGGGCAAACCGCTTCTGCTTCGGAGATTTTCGCAGGCGCGTTGCAAGACCACGATCGCGCGTTGATCGTCGGAGAGACTAGCTTTGGAAAGGGTTTGGTAGGCACGCAATTCCCGTTGAGTTACAACACCGCGCTGATGCTCATTACGGCGCGCTACTACACGCCGAGTGGACGATCAATTCAGCGGAGCTACAAGAACGAAACGCTCTACGATTACCACTATAATCCGCAAAAGCCGGAGTCGCCCGAAGCGAAACTCACGGACACCGGACGGACCGTCTACGGCGGCGATGGCATCACGCCGGACGTCACCGTGACCGATCCGAAGCCGGATGATTTAGAGCAACTGTTGGAGCGCCGAGGGGTGCTGTATCCTGCATCGCTGCCACCGCAGGGAATTGGCGATTTCGTGCGCTTCTATTTGGGCGAAAACCAAAACATTTCGCAGGGCTTCGTTGTGAACGAATCGGTGATCGCGGAATTACGAAAGTATCTGGATCAGCAGCACATCGAAGTGACCGACGCGCAAATCCAGCGCAATCTGCCCTATTTGAAATGGGAGATTCAGCGCGAAGTGTTTACCGGCGTCTTCGGCCTGGATGCGGGATATAAAGTTGCGCTGGAAAACGATCCGCAGTTGAACAAGGCGATTGAGTCACTTCCTGAGGCGGAAGCGCTCTACGCCAACGCCCGTAAGATGCTGGCGCAGAGGACCTCTAGTAGTAACAACCAGCCATAGCTTCCGTCCGGCCCTCTTTCCGGCATCGCGTAATAATCGCGCGCCAGCCGCCGTGCCAATGCGAATGTAAATGTTTCCGATCGGGCAAAGGCCTGTTGCGCCGCGCGCCGACCAAGCGGATGCTGGGCTAGAAGGATGAGTGGCTGGAGGTGCGGAACATGATTCGATCGAAGCCGCATCAGCTGTGCTGGATTTCGCTGGCTGTGATTGCGCTCGCCGTCGCGATTGGCTCCGCGCCGAAAGCGGCGCGCGCCCAGCAAGCCGCCGGTCATCCAGCTACGTCAACGCGACCCATTTATAGAACCTACACGCAACGGCAGCCTCCTGCGCGCCCGGTCCGGCCGATGCAGCTTGCGTACCCGCGCGCCATGCCGATTCGCCGGCCGGTGATCCGTCAATTCCCGAGGCCGACGCAGGCGCGCACGTACGTGGCGCCACGAACTTTCACACCTCGTTCAATCGTGCCGCCGAAATACGCACAGTCGGGATTCAGGCAGGCTGGCCTGCGCGACACACCGTCTCAACCTACAGGCAAATGGAGAGGGCTGGGGCCGCGCGGTTATTTCAATTCGTACCTTTTCGGCGGTTCCTTCGTCTCCGACTTCGGGTATTGGGTTCCGTCGGCAAATTATCAAATGCTTCCGCTCGGATTCGGTCTGTGGCCCGCGTGCGATTCAGCGGCAATACCAGGTCGATTCTGGACGATAGGCCCGTGCTCCGGAATTGGCGCTTATCAATGGGTCGCTTCACCAGCGGAGAATGTATATCCTCCGCAACCGTATTTTCAGACACCCCTCGAAATCATCGAGGAGCCGCAGCCTGCCGCACCGCTCTCCACACAGAAATCACCAGCCGAGCCTGCGGAGAAACCTAACATGATAGTTAGCCTGACCAACGGCCAGAATGCGGAAG
>JBOGLY010000209.1:0-6034 GCA_050746425.1 Acidobacteriaceae bacterium | reverse complement strand
GGCATGCATCGGGACATACAAAGCCTCATGTCGCTTCTGTTTGGCTGTCGCCAAGAGCTCCGCAACTTCAGGGGCAGGATTGTCTTGCATCCCTGACCAATAAAGCCGACCAGCTCGATCATTTGAGTAGGCTTCATGGAGGGTAGCCATGAGTGATCGGTCGCGACCGCCGTAGCCGATGACGAGGAGGTCGTGGTCCTCCAAATCGTGAATGGCAGCCTGCCGAAGCTGAGCCTCTTGTTCTTGGAGTTCCGGGTCCGTGTTCTTGAGAAGGTCATAACGGTAATCTCCATGTAAGGAAACGAGGCGGAGCGCTCCACGGCCAGAAGGTATAAGCACCCGGGACTGAGTATCCGTACCGATTTCAATGCATTCCACGTTCGCCGCGGCGCACGCGCGCGCTAGCAATTCGTCGAAGTTCGTAGTCCAGACGGTACGGACAATGTCGTTCCGGATCAGCAAGGGCAGGAGTTGATAGCCTGTGAACGGCTTAGCTTCCTTGACATGCCTTTGAAAGAACCCTCTTCGATCTCTGGGCTTTGGGTAACAGGCCTCCGCGTAGAACGAATATTCTTCAGCCGCCCCCAGCGGAGGGAACCCGCCTCGGTTGTCCAGCCAATGCTGAATACGTTTCCGAGTTGACGCTAATGAGATCTCCCCGACGAGCTCACGAAGTGTCGGATTGTTAGTGCCGAAGATGTCTTGTTTCCACTCCCAGATGCAGCGATCTGCGGATGGCATGCCAGAGGAAATGGAAGCGCCAGCTCCGAGAAGCATACTAATTGGGCGATCTGCGTTTACGGCGAGGGATCGTATCAGGGCATCGAGCTGTAGCACAGCGGATAGTTTGGGCAGCATTCGATTTAGTGCCACCATCATAATGGTTTCAGGCGAGAAACGGCCTCTTAAAAATTAGCTTCCGGCAGACTCAGTACCGTGACGGGCCTATGTTCATCGGATGGCTAGGCCATGGGACGTCGAACAGCGCAGCAATGAACGCGCGCGCGACTATGGATGAAGAATTGGCAGAAGCATATTCTCATTGTCGTGGTCCAACCTGCGGACAAATTTGATGAAGGCCTGCGTGCGCACAACCTTGGAAGCCGTTATCCCGCATCAGCCTCCAGCGCCTTCGAGTGGCAGTTCGGGTTAGTGGAGCACTTGGCCAAGGAAATACGCGACCAGGCGGTCAGTGAAGTACAACCGTCGCAGCGGATACCCGAAATTCTATGCGGTGTAAACGACGGCGATCACCTGGTGCATCCGGGGCAGGGTTTGCTGGGTCTGCTGCGAACGAACTTCGGAAATTGGATCGGCACCGAGGAACGTTCTTGTTTGGATCGATCCCATCGGTTTTGGCCTCGACTTTAGGTTGCGGGATGATTTCTGAGGTAATCCCCGAAAATTCCCCGGCCCCTCTAAGAAAGACATTCGGACTGGAGCGTGTCCAAAACGCAGCAGAAACTCGGAAAATACATCAGCGAGGCCAGATCGAATCTCTGAGAGAGTAGGATTTCGCCGAACGAGTCCTGGCGCCCGCGAACGTTCTACACAGAGATTCTCTCGCAAGGACATATATCGGCAGATTGCCCGCATCTAGCGCTATGTTTGCATTATGTGGGATGGAGCGGAACGAATGGGCAGACTCGCTGGCGGAGAGAGAGGGATTCGAACCCTCGATAGAGCTTTTGGCCCTATAACGGTTTAGCAAACCGCCGCCTTCAGCCTCTCGGCCATCTCTCCGCGCCAATCTAGTATAGCGGAGTTGGCGGCCTCAAACACGCGACGAACAAACCCAGCGTGCAGGTCTCTCCGCGGGACACAAGCACACCCATTGGGAACGCCATACTATCGTCGGAGTCGCTGAAGTGGCAGCGGAGGAACGCCGTCGGATTGCCAAAATCTCGACGAGCCGGTCATCCGCTCCAGCATATTGGACAGTTTCCTTCCGAAAAAACCTGGCGTTGGTTGACACACGGCCGTTCGGATGAGAGGGTACTGGCAGAATATTTCATCGGATGACCGCGTTCAATCAAACGGGAGGCGACGGGCAAAATGAGCAAGAAAGCAGTGAAACATCCTGACAAATCGGCGCATACGGGCGCATATTCCGCCGCGGTTGTTTGCGACGGATGGCTGTATGTAAGTGGGCATGCATCCTTGGACTTGACGACAGGCAAAGCAATCAGCGGCACGATTGGCGAGGAAACCAGGGCCACGCTCGAATCGATCGGAAAAGTATTAGGCGAAGCCGGCTGCACATTCGACGATGTGGTGAAATGCACGTGCTATCTGGCGCGAATCGAGGATTTCTCCGAGTTCGACAAGGAATACGGCAAATTTTTCAGCGGGATTCGACCCGCCCGTTCGACCGTGCAAGCTGGTCTGGGTGGCGGGATAAAAGTGGAGATTGATGCAATTGCGCGCGCTCCACAAGATAAAGAATGAGCAATGCTCGCTTCAAAAAAGAGGGACAGGCATGCCGCAGAATGTCTGCACGATCCTTAGGAACGGCACCGTCGTGGACGGCACGGGGGCACCACAGTTTGCTGGAGACGTCTTAATCCGGGATGATCGGATCGTTTCTGTCGGCGACTTGGGAAAAACGACGTCTGCTTCAATTGCGACTGCGAAAACCCGTGTGCTCGACTGCACCGGCTGCATCGTCGCGCCGGGATTTATAGATGCGCACAGCCACTCCGACTTGCAGGTATTGGATAACCGGACAGAAAAATTATTGCAGGGGGTGACGACAGAGGTTGTTGGAAATTGCGGTTTCTCCGCGTATCCAATGCCGCACGATCCAAGCGTATTGCGAGAGTTCGCAAATGGAATCTTCTGCGGCGATGACAATTGGGGCTGGGACTCGGCCTCCGATTATTTGGCGAGTGCGTCGCAGTCCCGGACTGCGACGGTGACGTCATTAGTGGGGCATGGTTCTTTGCGAATCAAGGTTACCGGAAACACGAGTCGCACACTCACGCAGCGGGAACTCGACACGATGTCGGGATTGCTGGATGAACAGTTGCAGCAAGGCGCGGCCGGCTTCTCGTCCGGGCTGATGTACGCGCCGGGATCGGGCGCATCGCTTGACGAGCTGGTGGCGCTCTGTAGCGTGGTCGCCCGGAGAGACGGTGTTTACGCGACCCACATGCGGAGCTATTCTGAAAAATTGGTCGAAGCGGTGGAAGAACAGATTGAAATTGCTGAAGCGTCTGGATGCCGCCTTCAGATTTCTCATTTGCAAGCCGCCGGCCCAGACAACTGGCCATTGCAGCAATACGCCGTCGATGCGATCGAGCAAGCATCCGCATCCGGGGTTGATGTTGCCTTTGATGTGTACCCGTGGCTGGCCGGTAGCACGGTGCTGACGCAAGTGCTGCCGCAGACCGCGCTGGACGGAGGAATTCCTCAACTTCTCTTGAGACTGCGCGATCCGGCGGCGCGTGAATCCATCCGAATCCGCATTAAACCGGGAACAGCCTGGAGTGGGGTCGTGATCGTCGCGACCGCGGACAATTCAGATTCTCTGGTCGGCAAATCCATTCAGGAAATCGCGGATAAACGCGGGTGCGACCCTGGCAGCGCGGTGCTTGACGTTCTGCTGGAGCAACAGGGAAGCGTGAACATTGTTCAGCACGCCCAATCATCGGAAAACCTTCATGCGCTGCTTGCTCATCCGTTAGCCATGGTCGTCACCGACGGCGTCTACACTCATGGACGCTCGCACCCTCGCTTGTACGGGACGTTCCCCGTGTTGCTTGGCGAAATGGTTAGAGAGCGGAAATGGTTAAGCGTTGAAGAAGCTGTTTATAAAGTCACGGGCAAGCCAGCAGAGACGTTCCATTTGCGTGGCAGAGGCCGCGTTGCGGAAGGGTACGTTGCCGATCTCGTTGTATTCGATCCAGAAACAGTGCGCAGCGACGCTTCATATGATGTACCAGCCGTCGCACCAATAGGGATCAAGGTTGTCCTCCGGAATGGAAAGGTCATCGTCGACGCAGACAGTAACGATAAACTTTGCGTCTATGAACAGAAATGGTCTTAGCGGTCGCTGCGCTGTGATTACCGGAGCTGCGCAAAGAACTGGGCTGGCGATAGTTATCGGGACTCGTGAGCTGACTGAACGGGACCTGCGGGCCGCAGGCAACACGAGACGATCAGAACCAAACTGGCCGTCGAATAAATCAAAAGCCTACGTTATATTTCCGAATGTGTACCCAAACGGAGAAAAGGCGAATCCGTCGCGCATGATGCCTTCGCGCAGATCGAACCAGATGGAATCCGGGGTGGCGACGAATACATCGACAATCGAAGGATCAAATTGCGTGCCCGCGCAGCGCAGGATTTCCTTGCGCGCGATTTCCATGGTGCCGGCCTTGCGGTAGGGCCGGTTCGACGTGATTGCGTCGAAGGTATCGGCAATCGCAAAAATGCGAGCGCCAATGTGAATCTCTTCACCGCGTAGCCCACGCGGGTATCCGGAGCCATCGAAGTGCTCCTGGTGCGAGTAAACGATCTCGGCAGGCTCCTGCAGATAAGGAATTTTGCGGATCATTTGATAGCCCAACTCGCTGTGGGTGCGCATGATGTCCTGTTCCTCGGCAGTGAGCTTCGCCGGCTTGCGCAGAATTGCATCTGGAATGGCCATCTTTCCGATATCGTGCAGAAAGGCGCCCCGTCCAACGACCCGCAACTGTGGTTCCGGTAAACCGACCGCGCGACCCAAAGCAAGAGTGTAGGCGGTGACGCGTTTCGAGTGACCCTCGGTCTCGGCATCCTTTAAGTCAAGCGCGTTGCCCAGCGCCTCCAATGTAACATCGTAGGAGTTTTCCAGTTGACGCATGCTGTGCTGCAGCATTTCCGTCCGCGCTGCGATCAACTGTTCCAGATGGTGCCGGAACAAGTCGTTTTGCGTTTGCAATCGCCGATACTGGAGCGTTCTGCGCACGGTGGCCAGCAATTGTTCCGCAGAAAAAGGTTTCAGCACATAATCGTAGGCACCCATCTGCAGCGCCTTCACGGACTGAGGCACATGGTGCGCGTCCGTCAGCAGGACAACCGGAATCTGCACCCGGTCGGAATTCCACAAGAGGACCAAAGGAGCTAGAAGTCTGTCCGTCACTTCTCGAAGCCACGGGAAAAGCTGTCTCGCATTTGCGCCTGTATCCATCAGAACCAGGTTGATACGCGGATTAGTGGCTGGATCGGCGGCCAGCGACTCAATTGCCTGCGCTGGCGAAGTGCAAGAAAAAACCGGCAGGTCTTCCGCTTGCAGCGTTTCGGCGATCATAGCGGTCTGCGCCGGATCGCCCGAAAGTAAGAGTACCTGACCTACCGACGAGGATGGCTTGGGTGAGCGTTCGGTCGCGACCAGCAAGGATTCTGGCGTCATTGCATCTCGAGTCAATGTATTTCAGCAGCTATTTCGGGTTAACCTTCAGGTGAAGATGGCAAATGGTTCATTGAATACTTCCATGTATTTGGTTCTGAGAAGGTATCCCAATGCCAATAAGTGGTATATACGTTCCCTTTCACTGAAGTGCATACTTAAGTGCCATTTGATCAGCGTTTGAGATACATGCTCGGGCCTCCGCCTCCGAACAATCGCATTATCAAAACGAAAGTGGCTTCGAAGGTGGCTATCGATTAAATAAGAGAAGACCGACTTGTTGAATGGCCTGTCACGTGCTTCTTAGATATATAAGCTATGCTACTCTCCTCTGAATCGACTCTTGGAAATTCCGCCGGAATGATGGTACCGCGACTCGCGACGGTTTCACAGTCAATTATCGTCCAAGTTGCACATCTGTATAACACTACGGATCAGCAGCGCGACGTTTTTGAAAGCCACCGCCACCACATCTTTGCTGTCGCGTACTACATGACTGGCGACGAGCGTGAAGCTGAGACCATTCTGCAATCTACTTTCACCGCGGCATTTAACAAAAAGACCAAGCCCACAATTTCAATCCTGGATGAGGCGTTGATGACCCAGTTGCACCGCCGTCTTTCGCTCGACCCAGTACCAGCC
>JBOGLY010000208.1:0-6071 GCA_050746425.1 Acidobacteriaceae bacterium | reverse complement strand
GGATAAATCCGGCTGCATCTTTCTGGTCGTAGCTTGCGCCCATGGTGAAGGACGACAGTTCCGGGGAGTAGAGCGCAAACTCGCTCTGACGCCCTGCGATGCTGACATTGCCCTTGTAGAGCGCCAGCTTCACCGTGCCGGTCACGTTTTGCTGCGTGTTTTCGACGAAGGCATCGAGGGCTTCGCGCAGCGGCGTAAACCACAGCCCGTAATAGACCAGCTCGGCATACTTCAGCGCAATCTGCTGTTTGTAATGCTTCACTTCCCGCTCCATCGTCATCGCTTCCAGTTCGCGATGCGCCGCCACAATCAGCGTGCCGCCGGGCGTCTCATAAATGCCGCGGCTCTTGATGCCGACAAAGCGGTTCTCCACCAGATCGATCCGGCCCACCGCGTTGCGCGCGGCAATTTCATTCAGCAATTCGATCAACTGCACCGGATCCAAACGTATTCCGTTCACGGAGACAGGCGTGCCCTGTTCAAAGCCAATCTCCACGGTCTCCGTGCGATCAGGCGCGTCCTGCGGGGAGCGCGTCCACACCCAGGTGCTTTCCAGCGGCGCGTTGCCGGCATCTTCCAGTTCACCGCCTTCGTGGCTGATATGCCACAAATTGCGATCACGCGAATGGATCTTTTCCCGGCTTTGCGCCACCTGGATGCCGTGCGCTTCGGCGTAGTCCAGGCAATCTTCGCGCGATTTCAGATTCCACTCACGCCATGGCGCGATGATGGTCAACTCCGGCGCAAGCGCCTGGTAGGCATGCTCAAACCGCACCTGATCGTTTCCCTTTCCGGTCGAGCCATGCGACAGCGCCACTGCGCCTTCAGCCAGTGCGACCTCTACCTGATGCTTCGCAATGACCGGCCGCGCCATCGACGTTCCCAGCAGGTACTTATCTTCATATATGGCACCTGCGCGCACGGTTGGAAACACGTAATCGGTCAGAAATTCCTCCCGCAAATCCAGCACGACGGCCCTCTTAGCGCCTGTTGCATACGCCTTCGCGACCACCGCATCCAGGTCTTCCCCCTGGCCGACATCTGCGATCATCGCAATCACGTCCATGCCGTAGTTTTCATTCAGCCACGGAATAATGATCGATGTATCCAAGCCGCCGGAATACGCCAACACAACTTTCTTTGCCATGTAAACTCCTTTTTCGAATCCTGTTTAGAAGGGCGACGGTGTCGAGCGCTTGCGCGGTTCGCGCGTGAATGGCCGCACGCCATCCAATTGCGAACCGGATTCGTTGGCCAACGGTGAAGCACCTCGCGCAGCATCGAGCAGCAGCAAAAGAATCGCCTTCTGCACATGCATCCGATTTTCCGCCTGGTCGAACACTACGGATTGTGGGCTGTCCATCACGTCGTCGGTCACCTCGCTTCCGCGGCGCGCCGGAAGACAGTGCATGAAAACAGCGTGCGGCTCCGCCAGCGACATCAGCCTGCCGTTCACCTGATAGGCGGCAAAAATTTCCTGCCGCAGGTCGGCTTCCTTCTCCTGACCCATGCTGGTCCACTGGTCGGTATAGACGGCATCGGCGCCTGAAACCGCGTCGCCCGGATCGGAGACGCAGGCGACAGTACCAGCCGGAAAGCCCTCAATACGCGCTGCCAGCGCTTCGGCCGCCGCTAAAAACTCCGCTTTCGGCTGATAGCCGTCCGGAGATGCCACCGTGATATTTGCGCCGGTTAACACGGCTGTCAGCAGCAGCGAATGGGCGACGTTGTTGCCATCGCCGACGTAGGCCAGCCGCAAGCCGCGCAAATCCCCGAAGCGCTCCTCCAGCGTGAAAATGTCCGCAAGCGCCTGACAGGGATGCTCGATGTCGCTGAGCGCATTTACCACCGGCACTCGCGCAAATCGCGCCATCTCGGTGATGGTTTCATGGCTGTAGGTGCGCAGCACAATAACGTCTATCCAGCGTTCAAGGTTGTGTGCGACATCGGCCAGGGTCTCTCGCTCGCCCAGGCGCGAACCCTTCTGGTCGATAAAAATTGCGGAGCCGCCCAGGGTATTGATGCCGGCTTCAAACGTCAGGCGCGTGCGCAGAGAATCCTTTTCAAAGAACATCACCAATTGCTTTGCGCTCAGCGCTCCCCGATAAAGCTTCGGGTGAGCCTTCACGTCATGCGCTGTATCTAAAATCAGGCGCACATCCGCCGCACTCAGATCGCGAATTGAGCAAAGGTCGCGCCCCGCGAGCGTATTCGGCGACTTTGCGCCGGCAACCGCAACGGGTACCTTCTGCGGAATGGACGGCGGTTTCATTGCGTAGGGTTTCGTCGTCATACGTGTGCTCCTTGGACTGGTGCTGGAATGTCCGCAGCTGCGGCAGCGCTGGACAAAATCTCATCCAATGCTTGTACCGCCCCGTCGATATGCTTTCGTTCGATGATGAAAGGCGGCAAAAAGCGCAGCACCGTCTCGCTGGTGCGATTGACGATGATGTGGCGCTCCAGCATCTGCTTGACCACATCCTTTGCCAGTTCGGCATTCGACAACTCCATCCCCAACATCAACCCATTTCCCCGCACCTCTGTAACGGCAGAATGCTTCGCTGCCAACGATTGCAGTCCCTCAAGGAAATATTTTCCTGTCTGCTGGATATGGTCCAGCAGATTGTCGCGACGCATCGTGTCGATGACGGCAATCGCGACCGCGCAGGCCAAGGGGCCTCCACCGAAGGTGGTTCCATGCATTCCGGGACTCAGCGCGCGCGCGGCCTCATCCGTACACAACATCGCACCAATAGGAATTCCGCCGCCCAGCGGCTTCGCCAAAGTTGTTACATCGGGCAAAATTCCGTAATGCTGATACGCGCACCACTTGCCGGTGCGGCCCATCCCGCTTTGGATTTCATCGGCGATCAGTAGCGCTCCTGTCTTGCCGGTCAGCCTTCGCGCCGCAGCGAAGAATTCCTTTGACACCGGACGAATCCCGCCTTCTCCCTGCACCGGCTCCAAACAAACAGCGCAAATTTCCTCGGAGAATTTCGCTTCCAAATCGGCAACATCATCGAACCCAACGAACTCCACATCGCTGACTAAAGGTTCAAAGGGCTTACGATAATTCGGCTTGTGCGTCGTCGAAACTGCGCCCATGGTTCGGCCATGAAAGCTATGTTCCAACGCCAGAATTTTCGTGCCCAGCCGATGGCCTTCTGCCCGACGCAACTTGGCGTGCGCGCGCGCCAGCTTCAATGCAGCTTCCCACGCTTCGGTGCCGCTGTTGCAAAAAAATACGCGATCAAGTCCCGTTAACTCCGTCAGTCGCAACGCAAGCTCCGCCTGCCCCGGATGGTAAAAAAGGTTCGAAGTGTGAATCAGTTTGCGGCTCTGCTCCTCAATTGCGCACAGCACGGCGGGATGGCCATAGCCGAGTGCGCACACGCCTATGCCGCTCAGCAGGTCAAGATACTCCACGCCATTTTCATCGAACAGGCAGACGCCTTCGCCGCGAACAAAACAGACGGGAGTGCGGTCGTAGGTCTTGACCAGCAACCGTGCTTCCGCCGTGCAAATTTCCTCGAGCTTCATGCCACCATCACCTCCGTGCCTTGTGGGGTCCGTGCCGAGCAAATGCCGGGCAGCAATGCCGCCGCGTCTGCCGGGAAGATTCTTACCCGCTGCACGCCGCCCAGCAGCGCCTCGCGACATGCGCCCAGCTTCGGCAACATGCCTCCGCTGACGACCGCGGTGCGCGTCAGTTCTGGAATTTCCTTCAGCGTCAGCCAGCGCATCACTTCACCGTTGGCTCCGCGAACGCCGGGAACATCGGTCAAAAATACCAGCACGTCCGCGTGGCATGTCATCGCGCAGGCGGCTGCCATCTCGTCCGCGTTCACGTTGTAGTACTCGCCATCGAAGCCCAACGCAACACTGGAGATCACCGGTATCGCACCCATCTGCCAGATTGCCACCAGCCAGCGAGGATCGGAGGATGCGATCTCTCCGACGAATCCAAGGTCGGGCGCAGTACGCTTCTTGCGTGCGCGAAACACCAGGCCGTCGCCGCCGGAAAGCCCAACTGCTGCCTGACCGTGTTTGCCGATGGCAGCTACGAGTTGTTTGTTGACGCGCCCAGCAAGCACCATCAAAGCGGCGTCCCGCGTTTCCGCGTCAGTGATGCGCAGTCCCGCGACAAATTCGCTTTCCTTGCCAAGCTGCGCCAGGGTTCTCGTCAGGGCTGCGCCGCCGCCATGGACCACGGCGACCTGATGGCCATCGCGCACCAGATCGACAATTGCCTGCGTGCTGCCGCGCAGCGTGACCGGATTTTCCAGCGATGCCCCGCCGAGTTTAATGACAAATTTCACGCAAGTCCCTCCTGCTCCGGCCAGCCGAACATAAGATTCATGTTCTGCACCGCCTGGCTGGCCGCGCCCTTCAGCAGATTGTCGAGGCATGAGACCACGATCAGCCTGTGTCCGTCGCTCGCCAGCGCAAATCCAAGGTCGCAATAGCTGGTTCGCACGCAATATTGCACCTCCGGCAATCGCGCGCCATGCCACCGCACCATCGGCGAGTCAGCATAGAAGTTTCGGAAACATGCATCAACATTCTCCGGGGTCGTGCGCTGCCGCAGGTACACGTAAACGGTCGAGAAAATCCCTCGCGGAATCGGTAGAAGATGGGGCGCAAAAACAATGTCTTTGGCCTCCAATCTAAGCTGCTCCAGCATCTCTCCGATATGCCTGTGGCTGAACACGGAGTATGCCGACAGATTGTCCGCCGCATGCATAAAATGCGTTTTCGCCGTTGGAGTCTTTCCCGCCCCGGACACTCCCGATTTCGAGTCGCAGACGATCCCGCGCGCCAGGTCGATTCGTTCTTCACGAATTAGAGGAGCAAGCGCGAGAATGATCGAAGTCGAGTAACAGCCGGGATTCGCCACCAGGCGCGCCGACGGAATCCGTTTGCGATGCAACTCCGGCATTCCATAAACGGCCTCTTGCTGGATAGACTGCGCCCCGGATGGATCGACGTCCTCCAGCTTGTAAATTGCGCGATTCGCTTCCTCATCCAACCGCCACGCGCCGCTCAAATCGATGACGCGCATGCCGTGCTCCAGCAGTTTCGGCGCCCACGCGCGAGACTGTTCATGCGGCGTCGCCAGAAACACGACATCTACCTTGCGCTTGCTCAGTGCATCCCAGCGAAACGGCTCCACCATCACGCTGCCCGCGCCGTTGTTGTCAGCAAGCTGAGGATGCAGATCCGTCAATGCGATGCGTGCGCCGTTCTCTTCCTCAGGCCGTCCAAAAAAAACGGGCGCATGTCCGCGCAGCCGCGGATGATGCAGCAGCAGGCGCGCCAACTCCGCGCCGGCATATCCGCTTACTCCGAAAACAGCAATTTGACGATGAGAGGAAGTCATGCTTCGAGTAAATTCTCCAGTCGATGGCGCAAGTTGCTGGCGTGCTTCTGGTCCTGGCAAATAATCAGGACCGTGTCGTCGCCTGCGATAGTGCCCAGCACCTCCGGCATGTGTTCATGGTCGAGTGCGGCGGCCACCGGCTGAGCGCTGCCGGTCGTCGTGCGCAGTACAAGCTGGTTCGTCGCCTGACGGACGTTGAGCCCAAAATTCGCAAACACATCGTCCAGCGAAGGCAGATCGTCGTGTCCCGTCGAGCCATTGGGCACGGCATAGCCATTGGGACCCTTATAGAGTCGAAGATCATGAATGTCGCGCGAAAGGGTCGCCTGGGTCACGTCGAATCCGCGCCGCGCCAACTTGCGGCGCAACTGGTCCTGGCTGACAACAGGACCTTCGCTGAGCAGCGTTCGGATCGCGTTGTGACGTTCATTCTTCATAGCCTTCTTCCCGGGCCGGAAGCGGTTTCCATTAGTGTATAACAATACAAACCTGTGCATAAATATACAACGGCATCCTGCTGAGCCTAAGAGAAATGTTGGCAATTGTTTGTAACCAGGATTCGGGTAGTTTATGCTGACTTTCGGTGTCCCATGTTGGCAAGGAACGACACCAGTACGACAAGTGCCAAAAGCGCACCGCAAACTATGGCTTTGCGAAAAGCGGGATTGTCAACGTGCGAAAAGACAAAAGA
>JBOGLY010000207.1:0-6081 GCA_050746425.1 Acidobacteriaceae bacterium | reverse complement strand
GAAACGATCTGTATACAGCGAGCGTGCTTGCGCTCGATCCGGATACAGGGAAGATGAAATGGTATTTCCAATTCACGCCGCACGATATCTATGACTATGACGGTGTCGAAACGCCTGTACTGGTCGACAGAGTGTACAAAGGTCAGAATCGGAAGCTTCTGATTGAAGCAAATCGCAATGGATTTATTTACGTCCTGGATCGTGTTACTGGGAAATTTCTTGCTGCCACCCGATTCGCGGAACGGGTTAACTGGGCGAAGGATATCGATGCAACGGGGCGCCCAATCTACACCGATGTCAAGCCCACGGCAACTGGAACCTTGACTTGTCCGGGCGAAGTCGGCGCGACAAACTGGTTTTCGCCCTCCTATAGCGAGGCAACTGGCTTGTTTTATTTCATCGCGCTGGATCAGTGCACAATCAATTACGAAAGGCCGGAAGCTTTCACCGAGGGCAAGGAGTACTATGCAACCGGTGCGAGGCACGCTCCGGATGGTCGAGGGCGCAAGACGCTTCTTGCGTTCGATCCGGTCACCGACCAGTTTGCGTGGAAGTATCCGCAAATCGGCAATGGTCGCTCCTGGGGTGGGGTGATGACGACGGCAACTGGGCTGGTGTTCTTCGCAGACGACGCCGGTTTATTCGAAGCCGTGAACGCCCGCAGTGGCAAGCCGTTGTGGCACTTCCTAACGGGACAAACAATTCACGCATCGCCGATGAGTTACTCTGTGGCGGGTAAGCAATTTGTGGCGATTGCCTGGGGTGACGATCTGTTCGCGTTTGCCCTTCCATGATGTTGAGCATCATTTGCTGAAGATACCGGTCCACTCTGCGACGAAGGTGATATGGAGCTCAAGATATTTCAGGAAAGAATTTCACTGGGGAAAGAGGCCGCCGAACAAGCGGCAGCGGCCATTCGAAAAAGCATTGCCAGCCGCGGAAGGGCCAATGTAGTCGCGGCAAGCGCGGCCTCTCAATTCGAGTTCCTTGAGGCGCTTACCTCGATGCCGGGAATCGAATGGCCTCTAGTGGAGCTGTTCCATTTGGATGAGTATATCGGCCTGCCTCCAACCCATCCCGCCAGCTTTTGCAAATTTCTGCAAGATCGTTTGGTGGCGAAGACGGGAGTTGTCCATTCTCACTTTTTGCGCGGGGATGAAGAACCCGCCGAAGTAATTTGCCGGACAAACGAAGCCATTCGCAGATCGCCCATTGATGTGGCTTTTGTGGGCATTGGCGAAAACAGTCATCTGGCATTCAACGATCCGCCCGCGGATTTTTCCACGGAGGAACCATACATTGTGGTGAGCCTCGACGAAATATGCAGGCGACAACAAGTTGGCGAAGGATGGTTTGACTCGCTGGACAGTGTGCCAAAGCAGGCCATTTCCATGTCCGTAAAACAAGTGCTCAAGGCGCGCGAAATTCTCGCGATCGTACCGGGCCGCCAAAAGGCCGAAGCGGTAAGGTCCTCCATCGAAGGCGCAATTTCCCCAAAAATCCCGGCATCGATCCTGCGGACGCACGGCAACACAACCGTGTATTTAGATCGCGATTCATCGGCATTGCTCAGTCGCGAAACCTTGCAAACGCACGCCGTGTCGGTTCCGTCATAGAAAGCGCTGTTCAATTGAACCTGCCGTGGAGAAAATTCCTCCAACTTGTCGAAACATCACTCCGCCACGCGCACGCCGCGTCGTCGTGGGGCTGCGCAGGTGGATCGCGGTGATCTTATTCAGGTCGACGGCTATCAACTATTTTTTCCAGAATCTGTCGCATCGGTGAGCGGCTTGGGCTGCACCGAAGCGGGTCTTTGTACCACTGTCTTGTTCGAACTGGCTGGGCGGCTTTCCGATGCGCGCGTCATGATGGGAACTCACGTGTTTGATCCATTGATTGCGCTGGCCGACCTGGTGCTGCTGTTCGGAATGATTATTGTGTTGCTACTTGTGCGTAACAGGCGAGCCACAGAACAAGGCCTGGTGCGCAGGATATGAACAAAGGAGCCCACGGAAGCGTTAGGCCAATTGGTCTATTTACGGCTAGGGTGCGGTGGCATGCAACGCTTAGGTCATCAGCCTCTTGCCATTGCAGGCTGTTGCACTTACTCTTCAGTGCGGTACAGTTGGAGCTGCGATTCGAGAAGCAATGGACGCAATTTCACAATGAAATTTGATCCTTCCGCACAGCAAAGTGCAGGGCTGGCAACAATCAATCGCCGGATTTTCGTGCGTGGGCTGATGTACTGCGCTTGTTGTTTGCTGACCTATATCGCAATGGCACGCGCGCAGAGAAAGGTCGCCGCGAACGCCACCGCCAACAGCCAGGGAGCGGCGTTATTTAGCCAGGACTGCGCCGCTTGTCACGGCACAGATGGTCGAGGGGGAGAGCGTGCTCCGAACATCGCCACTCAGCACGATATCGTTTCACTCTCCAATGCGCAGCTATCCAGCATTATCAACAAAGGGATTTTGTCTGCCGGAATGCCGGGTTTCGGATACCTGGGCCCCGAAAAGATCCGGGACCTCGTTGCACATTTGCGGCAATTGCAAGGCCTTGCAAACACCAGGAACGTGCCGCTCCCCGGCGATCCTCGCGCCGGGAAAGACATTTTCTTTGGCAGCGGTTCGTGTTCCAGTTGTCATTCAATCCAGGGGCGCGGCGGCTTTCTCGGTGACGACCTGACAGGATATGCGCGCGGACGATCCATCGCCTCCATCCAGCAAGCTATCGCTCATCCAGATGAACCAAACAACGCCGGAGGGTTAGTCACTATCCACACGACAGATGGCATGACATATAGCGGTGCTGTGCGTGCGCAGGATAATTTCGATGTCATCTTGCAAAGCGAAGACGGGGTGTATCACAACACTCCCCGCGACCAAATCAAGCAAATGAGCAGAAGTGAACGCTCTGTCAATCTCCAGAAGTATGGGAAAAGCCTGGATCGCAAGCAGATGAACGATCTCGTCAGTTATCTGATTCAAGTCGCTATGTCTGGAGACTCTCAGCCGGCCATGGCGAAGAACTTAAAATAATTCGCGTTTCGCCTCCGCATCCTCTTCAACGAACCCGCCGACTCTGCAGGCCGCGGTACACAGTCACTCCAGGTGGACAAGGCCGCGTTGCAATGCATAGATGGTTGCTTGCGTGCGGTCGCGTGCACCCATTTTATCGAGCAGCGAACTAACGTGAATCCGAACGGTCTTTTCCGCGATTCCAAGTTCTTCCGCGATTTCTCGATTGCTGCGGCCGCGTGTGATGCAGACCAGCACCTCGTTTTCTCGCGGCGTCAAGTCCACGACAGGCGTCCGTTCCGCCAGACGATCGAGCGCGACGTGAGGGAAATAACGCAGTCCACGGTGTACATTCTCAATCGCGTTCAACAGTTGCTCACCGCTTGCATCTTTGGTCAGATACGCCATCGCTCCGCTGCGGACGGCACGATAAATATCTTCGCTGCCGGAATAGTTCGATAGCACGACGATGTGAGCGGAATGGAATTCGCTCCGAAGCTGCGCAATCAGATCGAAGCCGCTGATTCGTGGCAGCCGAAGATCGACGACCGCCACGTCCGGACGCAGGGACCGATACATGGCAAGTCCAGCTTCGCCGTCGCAGGCTTCACCGACGATCTGGATCTGTGAATGAGCAGACAGGACGGAATGAAGGGCGATTCGCGCAAGAAAATGGTCTTCGATCAATAGAACGCGGATTTGTTTCATATTCCAATCCACCGTACCACGTGCTGTCCCTGGTTTACGGTGTAGCGCATAGCGTTGAATGATACTTGCACGGTTACCTCTGTACCCGAACCCGCAAGCGGCTGAATGCGGAACGTGCCCCCTAGTTTCTCGGAGCGTTCCTTCATGACGGCGATTCCGAAATGTCCACTTCTCGCCGCTGCGCGGCTCGGGGCCTGATAGCCGCGCCCATCGTCGCGGACGCAAAGACGAAGCGCATCCTGTTCGTATTTCAGCTGGACCGCGATATGAGATGGATCGGCGTGGCGAACGGCGTTCGTGACGGCTTCCTGCCCAATACAAACCAGGTGGTGCACGCATCCCGGAGCAAGCTGGACTTCCTCTCCTTCGACTTCCAGCGTGGTTTCGATATACCGGCCGGAATGATTCGCAGCAAGAGAACGAGTGAGCGCCTGAGAAAGAACGCTGGTGATTTCGTCTGTTTCGCGCAGGTCCCAGATGATGCGTCGTGCTTCGGCCTGGCAGTGCGCGACCATGCTGCGCGCCAGATCGCAGGACTGCGCCGCCGGTGTGGATTCCTGTTGGCCGTCGCGGAACAATTTTGCCGTCGCCTCAAGTTGCCAGGAAATAGCCGCGAAACCAGCCATGAGGGTGTCGTGGCACTCGCGCGCAATGCGGTTGCGCTCTTCAAGCACAATGCCCATGCGCCCCTTCATCAGCATCATGCGGCGGCGAAAGAGATGAGCAGGCAACGTGATGCTAAAAAACAGCAGCGCCAGATAAAAATACCACGCTTGATAGAGCGGAGCGGGCGCGCGTTCCGCTCCTATCGGACCAAGGACTTCTTGTCTTCCCTGGTGCGGCGTGCCAGTAGCATCGCGGTCTGGCGGTCTTTGATTCGAACCAATTACAGGTCCGGCGATAATTATCGAAGCAAGGGGTTTCACCTGTGCGCGGGCGGGAACCGGCACCAGGCACAAGAGAAGTAGACAAGCAGCAGCAGCCGCGCAGAATGACAGGGCCAATGAGCATCCTATCTCCGCGCGGCCTGCGACTTCGTCTGTCATTGAATACCTTCCCGCTGGTCCGTAATGCAGCATCGCAAACTTCACCCTCGTACAGCGACCGAATCGAGCCGCTGCAAAGCGTCGCTGTTAAGCGGACGTTCAGGATGAACAGTCAGCCAGCACAATGCACCAACTATGGCGAGCATCGCCGCCACTGTGTACGACGTTGCCCAACCATAGTGCTGCGCGATCCACGGTGTAAGCGATGCCGTGACGGCCCCACCGATCTGTCCACCCATATTCACCATGCTGGATAAAACTCCGGTGTTCGGTCCCGCAATGTCGACCGAAACAGACCAAAAGGAACTCTGTGAAATGTACAGCGCCCCGGCCCCAGCAGCGAGAATAACACCGGAAACGGAAGGATTGTGGATCCGCGATCCAAAAATAAGGAAGATGGCAGTCAGCACCTGAGCGGTAGCAGCGAGCCAACAGCGCCCCACGCGAAGTCCGAATCGGCGTGTGATCGCATCGCTGAAGACTCCTCCAGCCAGGCAACAAACCGTCATGCACAGGAAGGGCAACATTGCATAGTCAGCACTGGATCGCATATCGAAGCCGCGGACCTGCGCCATGTATAGGAAATACCAACTGAAGAATATCCACGCAATGTATCCGAAGCTGAAATAGCCCACCATCAGTGCAGCCAAATCTCTTCGATGCAGGATGGCGCTCCATGAAATTACGGGCCGCTGCGAACCAGCGTGTTCCGCCAGAGAGTAGGAGATCCCTTCGTGGATCTCGTGCAGTTCCGACGCTGAAACTGCCGGGTGTTCTTCCGGTGAGTCGCGAGACGTCTGCCACCAAACAAGGCATACTGCCAGTCCAACGACCGCGCTGAACCAAAAGGCCGAACGCCAGCCATGATGCGCAATCAGCCAGACCAACAGCGGCGGTGTCAGTCCGCTGCCGGCTCCGACTCCGGCAAGAATCACACCGTTGATCACGCCGCGTTCCTTGAGCGGTACCCAGCGCGCGACGAATTGGTTTGCGGCGGGATAAATGACGGATTCCCCAGCACCAAGCGCGAGGCGCAAACCTACCAGCAGCAGAATCGCGTGTCCAATGCCGATTGGCAGGAGAGCGGTGCATGCCGTGACGGCGCACCAGGACAAAACCCCGAGCGTGAGCACGCGTCGCGAGCCACCCGGCGGGTATCTGAAAGCTTGCATAGCCGATGAGAAACGCGCTGAATATCCAGCCCAGTTCCTGATTATTGATGCCATATTCCCGCCCGATCTGCAATCCGGCGATGGAAATATTCGTCCGGTCTAAGAATGCAACGCCGCTCAGAATGAACAGCCAGAACG
>JBOGLY010000206.1:0-6088 GCA_050746425.1 Acidobacteriaceae bacterium | reverse complement strand
CCGTGATTCTATCCATCCGAAGCTCGATCCGCAAACGCCAACGCCGCCACCACTTGTAGAGAATAAAAAGTGCGAACAGGCTCACTACGATCTCTAGCGCGGCAGCTCCAGCGGTAGCCAAAATGTTCAGCAAGGAATCGATTTGCGCGGCGAAGATGTAACCCAGTCCTACCATCACCGCTGTCCAGAGAAGCGAACCCAAGATATCGAATAACAGGAATACGCGCGGCCGCAAGCCCAGCGCTCCCACTAGGGGAGGGGCAACCAACGACAACCCCGGCAAGAATTTTGCCACCAGCAAGATCTGGCCGTGCCAGCGTTCGAACCGCAGCTCTGATCGATGCAGACATGAATCTGGAGACAAGGAAATTCGGCACAGTGTGCGCATCACCCGTGCACCAAAGTAACGTCCTGCCGCATACCACGCCAGATCACCGCATAAGCACGCGGTGACTGACACCAGCAGGATCCCAGGCAACCATACCTGCCCGGTCGCAGCCAGCGCGCCAGCTACCACCAACACTGACAGTGACGGTACCGGCATACCCAGCTGTTCCACTAGTACGCTGAGGAAAACCAACAACAGCCCGTATTGCGAAATTAGCGCGATAATTTCATGCGTCATGAGTTCGACACCCAAGCCGCATTGGTACCCAGCCACACCCGGCAGCGACGATGTCGACCGCCACCCGAAATCTCAGATCCGACACCCGATTCGCCAATCTCACGCCGCCGCCAGCCCGCACCTGTACTGTATCAGGCGCGTACGATCGTATCCCTACGCGGCGTTTTGATCCCTTTGCCTTGGGTCACGTAAGCGTGGGTAACGCGCCCACGTGTGCGCAACCCGTCACCGGCGACCCGAGGGTTCGGCCTCTACGGTCTGCAACGGTCGCATCCATACTGCCGCTCTGGTCGCTGTCACGGGGGAACGCAGTCCAGCGGTTTCAAGCGTGGCGGCAAGTCACACACAGGGACGATGAAACATTGCTGGAGGGCATCGAGCGTGCGGCGATCGACTAATTCCTGCAGGAAGCCAATTCGGCGAATGTGCTGGCTCCGCGATACATCGCGGGACGGATGGCCACGCAGCATCTCCGTAGTCGGCTTCGCGCAGTCGGTGCATCCGGTTGCAATGGAACGCGGTGAGCTATCGTCGGACGCGGTGGTCGAACGCAGCGTGCGGCGTTGGCTGTTTACTATCATGGTTGAAGGGCCGCGCCGATTCCAGGTCGTGCTGGAACGGCTTTTCAATGATCAATCACACCATTCCGCTCCCGGGCGTGTGCCACGCCTTGCGCGCCAGGTTGCTGAATGGTTTCAGAGAAATATTCTGGCGCGGTAGCCAGATAGAAGAGGCGATTGTCCTTGGCGCCGCGCTTCTGATCACTCTCGCCACGTAACGGATTGAGCTTGCCGTATCCATCGTGATCGTCGAAATTCATCGCGTGGTAGGCCACGCTCGCGATAAAGGTTGTCCAGCTTGGAGTCGTCCGGCTTGGCCTCGCCATACTCTTACGATGCCCTTCCGCATATTCCCGACGAATTTGTCGTTGAGGAGCCGGCAGATCACGTCATCCACCGAAAACTCGCACAGTAGCGGCCCCGCTCACTACCGGTGAAAGAGCGCAGGCAAAAGCTTTCGCTTAGTCAAATCGCCGGAGGCACCGCAAATGACAACGATTACAGGCTCGGGAACCTACAGTCGGGCTTTGCTTCTCCCCGCTGCAGTGCCGTCCGTTCCTTTTATCAGGAATGGAAGGGTGCCTGCTTCTTCACGTCGACCGGACGCCAAGGTGTGCCAGATCTTGCTCCAATTGGGTTGGGTTGCGGTACAGAACTGCATGTATTCCTAGGCTCATAGCGGCATCACAATTTTCTTGCCGGTCATCTATGAAGAAAACCTCCGCTGCCTCCCGCTGCAGCACATCGAGTGCCAGCCTGAAAATGTTTGGCTCGGGCTTGCGCAGGCCGAGATAGCAGGAGCTGAAAAACTCATCAAAGAATTCATCCAATTGGAAGTGCTCAATCCGGTAATCGTTTAGTTCCCTGGACTCGTTGTTCAGCATTGCAAGTTTGATCTTTCTGGATGCACGCAACTCGCCCAGAATCCTCATTGCACCTTCGGCAAGCACTTGCTGCTGCGCCTTCATATCCTCCAGGAACTCAGCGGGCGTGAAGGAACGCGGCTCGAAAAAGATAGTCTGAGTCAAGAACTGTTCTGCCGTTATGAAACCTCTCTCCCATGCATCGTTTGCCGACTCGTGTCGCTGTTCATAGGAAGTGCGATCAATGGAGAAATGGCTCAGCACCACCATACGTTCGGCATGATCCCAACCGTTGCTCAGGAGGACTCCGCCCACATCGAAGAGAATCGTGCTGATATCCGGCATTTAACTGGTCCTTATTTACGAGCGTCACGGCCTTCATTCTGCCGTCAACATTTGAGCATTTTCCTAACCCGCCGAATGACGTTCGGGCTCGCTAAACCCAAGCTTTTCAAATCCTTTGAGTCCTGTAACTCGCCTCGGCAAGATTTCTCTCTCGCCAGCGTAATAACACAGGTGAACCATCCGAAGCGTCTTGAGGATTCTGAATCTGTCGTTCCGCTCTAAATTCGTTTACTAGCGAGATTTACTTCAGTACCTTTCGATAGTGGTCCCTTGAGTGTGTGGCCTCATTCTAGAGGCCATCGGCAAGTTTTTATCGCTTGGACAGCTTCTTCACCGCTTCCGATTCCAACTCAACGTCAAAGTTTTGTCCTTCCCATCGTCCTTGATCTAACCATCGGAAGGTAAATGAGATCCTCGTGCCGGCCTGCGCAGCAGCGGTCGCGACATCGACAATGTGACCCACCTGTCCGATCTCCCGGCTTTCGGTTGAATGAACAGTCTTCCAATCATCGTCGCTCCAAACCAGCAGAAAGTCTCCATCAGCAAAGACGCGTAGCTTTTTGCCCGCCTGTATACGCTGAATCCTACGGTCAAGCCGAAATATTTCGACCATATTTTTGTGCTTGCCTTGCCCGTACCGAGCCTCGACGGCGTCAATTCGGTCGACTACTTTCCCTTCGGTGACAGACTGGAGCAACTTGGTATATTCGGAATGCGCCCAGGCCAAGGGCATCGCCGATCCCGTGGGTCTTCCTAGCTTCAGTCCGGCCGCAGGCAGATCGGGTTCAGTCCAGATCTGTTCGGAAAGCATTCCGCCGATCGAAGTGAAATGTTCCATGGCCGCGATGTATTGCTTGACGTCACGGCCAGCCGCCAGCTCATAATGTGCACGCTCTCCGATGAGCAGCGGCCAGGCACCTCCCTGACCCCAGCCATCGAAGGGACCACCATCCAGGCGTTGTCCATAACCGTCGTGGTTATATCGTTTCCAACAGGGACCTGCCGGTGTGTCGACCTTGAGTACGTGATCGACGACTTTGAGAGAGTCGATGATCAGTGGGTCATTGGCTCGACGCACTCCATAGCGCACCAGTTCCAGAAAGCCGGCATCGATGATTTCCCGTGCCTCGAACTCGACCTTCGCCCCCGGAGGCTGGTTCTTGAGACGGACAATCTCATCTCCTCGACCTTCATGCGCAAACGGCTCTCCGCACTCCGGGGGCCGAATCCGCATGTAGTGGCGCCTGACCCCGGGTAGCAGCACGCCATCATTAGTCACTGTCCAATCCTCGAGGTGGGCTTCAATCCAGTCGGCATGTTCCTCGAGGAAGCAGGCGAGATCTAATGAATCATGTGCGCGCGCGATCTCCGCCGCGCAGATCAGGCTCGAAATCACCGCAGCCAGTGTTGATGGCGAGTAGCCTGCGTTCTCTTCCCATCGCTCCTGCTGCGTCACCGGCGAGTGGCGTACAAGAAATCCGGCAGCGCGCTCGACAAAAGGAAGGATGGGGAAGCCCCCCAGCCCATTCACTTTCCAGAGGCGCCACGCGAGAATGATGGGAAAAGCGACCTCATCGAGTTGCCGCCCGCTCCAGTAGGGTGTGCCATTGATCCAGAAGTTTTGTGCAAAGCCGCCGTGCGGCCGCTGGGTGCAAGCAAGATAGGTAAGGCCGCGCCGCGCCGTTTCAGTGCGCCCGCAGGCCAGGAGCGCCGTGGCGCTCTGCACCATGTCACGGGTCCAAACCAAGTGATAACCGCCGAGATCGTCGTCGCCCTTGTGCTGCCCCCAGGGAATGGATGCCGAGGCGATGAAGGCTCCGGGAAACCGCTTGTCCTCGTGCGATAACAGGACGTTGTGGCTGATCTCGACCAGCCTTCCATCATCTTGCGAAGCCGGCTTCAGGCGGGTGGGAGTCGCGGCACGATGCCACTGCTCGACAAACCGCTCCAGAATCTGGTCGAAGGGCGTAGTGAATGCCCCCAGCACCCTGGTCAACGCAGCGTGGTGGCCTTCTCCGAATCCGATCGCGATAACAAACTCGCGATGAAGGCTTAGATCGATTTCGCCCGTCAGAGCGATGTTACCGTTAAGGGCATTGCCGAACTCCCAATCCATCCGGAAGTTGCTCATCAGATCCTGCCAGCCATCGCTGTGACCAACAAAACCGCAACTGGTTCGGCTAAATCCGCAATCGGCGCCCATTGCCAGCGAGACCTGGTTCTTCCATGCCAGCAACACTCGCCTGCCTGCCACGTCGACCATCGCCCCGGAATTGCCTGCACCGCCGATCTCGAGATGGGGAGCCAGAAGGGCGTAGGCCTTCATACGGGAGAGCAGATCTTTGTCGCCTTCGAGACGCACACGCATCAGCACCACCGGCTGGTGGGGGTCGGCGAGGACTTCTTTGACCAGGGAGTAGCGACCGAGGGGGTCACTATTCGTCAAACGGACCGCCGGTGCGTCCGAATCGATGTATTCGAACTTCCGTTCAAGATCACGCTTCTCTTCGTGGAAGAAACTTTCGCCGTCGGTCAGCAGAAACTCCATGTCGCGAGTCTGCGGCCGGTCGATGGTCGGGTAGTAGATTTCGTTCAGAATGCCATGGGAAATGGTGTACCAAATGACGCTCGCGGCGGAGTATGCCATGCCTACTGCATCCTTCTCGCTTGAGGTCCAACGCGGTTCGCTTCCGGGCCATCCAAAGGCTGCCCCTTGGCCCTCGATCGGGCGATAGTTCGAAGAAAGATCCATCACGATTCCCAGCCTGGTTCTAGTTAGATTCGTAGCACGTGGAGACGGATGTCCATAGTCACCGGTTACAACACAGAACAACCTTTTGATGCAGAGCCCCCTTATCCACAGGCGTACCCAGCATCTTGCCCCAGTGGCGAAGCGGCCACGCCGGCAGCCCATAACGTTACCGCAGAGGCATCTCCCTCTAAACTTGCAACTGAAATCCGTGAGAGGATACCGATCGCAGTACACGATATCAATTGCTCAGCCCTATCGAGATCTCGAAGTCGAGATTCCATTGAATGCCCAATTTGGCTGTCCTGATTGATTTGATAAAGGGCAGTTCTTAGAAAGTCCCTATGCCGGTAAATTCACCGCCTTCCTCTTCGCGTTCCCGTTCTCTGGCGCGTTCCGCGGCTTTCATTGCATCCTGTTCCAAGCGACGGTGAGCAGCCGTCGTATCTTCTTCTTTGCGTCCGACAGTTTCCTCCTGCGGTTTCGCGGGAGCATTGTTCGTCAGATCACCCACGTTTTTTGTCATAGCTTGTTCTCCTGAGGAGGCGATGGTCTAATTTCGGGTTGGGTTGTACGCGCTATGGGCATTCTTGCCACTTTTTCGGACAGAATCCGTCATTTGCACCGTTTACACAGCAACAGCAGTTGACTCGGAGGCAGAAGCGGCGAGCGACTTCGCTTCGCCCTTGGGCCACGTGCGTGCAGGCACGGAAATCGTGGCCTAAAACGATCTACGGTCTGTGGCTGCCGGACGGCTAGGTTTCAGGTGCATTGGTAAAAAAGGAAACGTTGGGTCAATATGGGTTTTCGAGCTGTGTCTACAACGCTGGGGATCTGAAGACCATGCAACGCCGACATCGTATGACGCCGGCCACAACACAACTGTGGAATCTGGTTTCACATCTCGCACCGATTTTGATGGAAAAATCGGTGCTTTGCTACGCAA
>JBOGLY010000205.1:0-6097 GCA_050746425.1 Acidobacteriaceae bacterium | reverse complement strand
ATCCTCGCTTTTGTCGACTTCAGTAGCGAGCTTGCGAATTTATGGCAATAGAACTCCCGGTTTCACTCGGATATTTGCTATATTTTAACTAACCGGCTAATCAATGAATACGACAGGTACAACTGCGGCGCGCGACCGTCGGGCCGAACGGACCCGCAAGAACATCCTTAGCGCGGCCATGCGGGAGTTCAGCGCCCACGGTCTTTCCGGCGCGCGCACTGAGCGCATCGCCCAGTCTGCCCATGTAAATAAAGCGTTGCTCTATTACTACTTCAAAAGCAAACAGGGCCTCTACGCCGCTGCTGTCGAGGCGGTCGCAACCAGAGTGGTGGAGAAAGCGCTTGCGGAATTCGACCCAAAGTACTCCCCGGGCGAGCGACTGCTGCGATCCGCGCTGAATCATTTTGACCGCATCCTGACGCAGCGGGAGTTTCAAAGCCTGATTCAGCAAGAGATGGTCCGAGTCAGGAGCGGTAAAGGCGGTTCGATGCCCCTTCTTTTCAGAAGCGCCTTCGCGCCTCTGATTGAAAAAATGCGCGAGGCGGTTGAGGACGGAATGCGGACCGGCGAACTTTGCCGAATGGATTGGCTGCAGGCCCTCTATTCGATCTTCGGCGCCAATGTATTTTATTTTCTCAGTGCGCCAATGATGGAAGTGACGCTTCCCTTCCGCCCATTCGAGACGGAGTCGCTGCGAACGCGGCGCAAGTCCGCGGTGCAGTTTCTCGGCATGGCGCTTTTTACCGATCGCGCCGTAGGTATCCGGCTGGCCGATCGAGTTCTTCGAGATTTGCCCATGCCTCCAGTTAAAGATTTGCGGGCGCGAATTCAAAGCCTGCATGGCCGGAGAAAAACATCATGAACGCTCGCAATCGAATTTTTATCCTGCTCGGAGTGCTGTTCATTTTCTCGCTGTGCTGGTACTTTTTTACGACCGACCGATCTGGAGATTTGCAGTTGATCGGCACCGTGGATGCAAATGAAGTGGTCATCAGCTCCCGCATTCCCGGCCGGATCGAGACGCTCAAAGTAGATGAAGGCGACGACGTGCGGGCCGGTGAACTGATCGCGACGATTCAGAGCGACGATCTTGCGGCAGCGCGCAATGCCGCTGAGGCAACTGCGGCAAGCGAGAAATATCTGCTGCAGCAGACGCGAGACACCCAGCGCCAGATCGGCGGAACGACCTCCAGCCAGGTCATCAACGCGCAAGCACAATTGCGTTCCGCGCGAGCCGCTCTGCTTCAGGCCGAAGCGCAGGAGCAGCACCAGAATGCCGATACTTCGCGCGATGTAGCGCTTGCGGCACAAGGCGTAGTAAGCCAGCAAACGCGGGACGAGGAGACGACCGCCTTGCGAGCGTCGAAGGCCGCGGTCGATGCCGCCAGGCAGAACGTGGTTGCCGCGGAAGCATCGCTTAAGGTTGCAAAGGCAAACACGATCCAGGCGCAGGCGGAGCAAAAAGCGGTGGCCGCAACACGCAGCCAGATGCAGAATGCTCAGGCCCTGTTGCATGAGGCACAGGTGGAGCTGGGCTATTCGCAAGTCGTTTCGCCAATTGCCGGCAAGGTGAATGTGCGGGCCGCGCGGCAAGGCGAAGTGGTTGCCGCCGGGACGCCGATCGTGACGATTACCGACCTGACGCAAACCTGGGTCTATGCTCCTTTGCCGGAAACGGAAGAAGATTCAGTTCAGTTGGGAGACAAGCTGCGCGTCGTAATGCCAAGCGGCGCCACACTGTGGGGCAAAGTGATCGAGAAGTCCGCGGAAGCGGATTTCGCAACGCAGCGCGACGTCAGCCGGCGCAAGCGCGACATCGAAACAGTCCGCCTTAAGTTGCTGATCGACAACCCTGAAATGCGATATGTGCCTGGAATGCTGGCAGAGGTCTACATCCCGAAAGACAAGCTGGTGAAACAGTGAACGAAACCCGGCCCGGCGATGCGATCTCTGTCGAACATATAGTGAAACGTTACGGAGATTTCACCGCCGTTGATGGCATCACGTTTCACGTGGCCAATGGAGAAATTTTCGGCCTGCTTGGTCCCAACGGCGCCGGCAAGAGCACGCTGATCCGCATGATGACCACGTTGACCCCAGTGACCAGCGGCAAGGCCATCGTCGCCGGGCATGACGTCTCGCGCGATTCCGACGCCGTCCGGCGCGCCATCGGTGTGATTCCCCAGGCCCTCACCAGCGATATCGACCTTACCGTTGAAGAAAACCTTTCCATTTACGCGAAGCTGTACGAAGTTCCAAAGGCGGAGCGTGAGCGCAATATTAACGACCTATTGGAAGCAGTCGATCTGGTGAAGTGGCGTGGCGCACAGACCAAGACGCTTTCCGGTGGAATGCGACGGCGATTGGAAATTGCGCGCGGGCTTGTCCACAATCCGCGAATCTTTTTCCTGGATGAGCCAACGACGGGGCTGGATCCCGTGTCTCGCGTCGCTGTTTGGGAAATGTTGAACCACCTGAAAAATACGCGCAACCTGACCATGCTGCTGACTACGCATTACATGGACGAAGCCGATAGGCTCTGCGACCGCATCGCCATTGTCGACCATGGAAAGCTGGTGGCGTTGGATACGCCGATGGCGCTGAAGGCAAGCGTTCCCGGCACCAACGTAGTGGAGGCGCAATTTGCCGAGGAGTCTCCGGAGTGGCCATCGCGATTGCAGCAATTGTCGGGAGTCACTTCCGTGGAATCGCAAAGTGCCGGCATGTACAGGGTGCTTACGTCCAACGGCTCGTTGACCACCACGCAACTGGTGGAGATGGCAACTCGAAGCGGTGGAAGCCTCAAGTCCCTCAGCGTGCAAAACACTACGTTAGACGACGTCTTCGTTCACTACACCGGGCGACAGCTTCGCGATGAACAGGTAAAGGCTCGTGGCTATGTGATGCCGTCGCGTCCTGGGATGCAGCCATGACGCGAATGCTGGCAATTGTCGAGCGCGAGATGCGAAAATTCTTTCGTTCGCCAAGCTTGATGATGGTTTCAATGATGCTGCCGTTGGTGCAGCTTGTCATCCTCGGCCATGCCATCGGCGGCCATATTCAAGGCGCGAAAGTCGGCGTCGTCGATTATGACCACGGGTCTGAAGCGCTCAAGATTCACGAGGCATTCAACGCCATAGCCGCGAATATCCGCACCTTCACCACCTATCCCTATCAGAATGAGAAAAAAGCGCAGGAAGATGTGCGTACAGGAAAACTGGATGCCGCCGTGATTATCCCGGCACAGTATTCGAGACGGGTACTGGCTGGCGATTCGCCGAAAATCGGTCTGGTAGTGGACAACACCGACTTGACCACCAGCAGTGGCATCGAAGAAGAAATGCAATCGCTGGTAGACGCGCTGAATGCTCCCGTCATCCAGCCGAAGGTGGTGCAGACGATCGCGCTCGAGATCGTGGAACTGTATCCGTATGTCGAGTACATGAAATATCTGCTCGCTGGTTCAATAGCCCTCGCCATGTATGTCGCAGTCATGATCGGCGGAGGCATCCTCTATATCGACGACAAAGCCCGCGGCGTTCACGAAGGCTACCTGGTAACGCCAATCACAAAATTCGAATTGGTGCTTGGCATGAACCTTGCCGGAACCATCAAGGCAGTTCTTTCAGGTGTCGCTATTACCGTTATTGGATCGCTGCTTTCCGGGCTGGGATCCATCATTCATCCGGAGACCGGCCTGCTGCTGCTTTTGCTGATAATTTCCGCCTCGATTGCCTTCAATGGCATGATGTTCCTGATGATGGTGCGAGTGGAAGATCCGCTGGTGCCGCGCGCGATGTTCGGTGTGCTGAATACTCTGCTATTTTTTCCAAGCGGTGCAATTTCCCCGGTCAAGGGATTTCCATCCTGGCTGCGCGGTATCGCGGTCATCGATCCTTTTACTTACGTAGTCCACGGTTTCAAAGCGGTCTTGCTGAAAGACGGAGGCTTCGAAGCAATTTGGATGGACCTGTTGTTTCTGTTTGGATTTGGAATTGCGACGCTATTGATTGCAACGCCGTTGTTCAAGCGAACGCTTTGAGTACCCGTAAAGAGCTTAGAAAAATGTCTGTACAACGTCGATCACTACATAGTTCGAATCGAGCACCGGAATAAATCGCCATTTGTCGAAAGTCAGGCACGGATGCGAGATGTCCAGAGCGATCATGTCGCCTACGCGAATATCGTCGCCGTTTCGAATCCGCATAAAAGCGTGCTGATCCATCATGCGGAAAACCTCCCAATGACTTGGAGACGTGTTCGGGGCTGCTTCTCCCGGCCTGTAAATCAAGGCAGGAACGGGCAAGCCTGAATCGAATGCGGCGTCTCGTTTACCCAGCGTCAGGATAGCAATTTCCTTTTCAGGAATGGACTGCACGTACGCCCAGACCTGTAGCGCGGGCAACAGGCCGGAGTGCATCTTTCGCGCAATTGGATTTCTCAGTTGAATTTGCTTCTGTGCTTCGCGATATGCGCCAACATCATGCGTGAGGTAGCAACCGGGACGCAGAACAATATCGAATGGATATCCAATGTTGGCTGCGGAGAACACTTCCGCGACCACGTCGTACCATGAAGAACCAGCGCCGGAAAGGATCGCAGGGTTCCGATCGAAGCGACCCTCCTTGGCCAGCTTCGTTGCTACCTCGACGGCGCGCTGGAGAAATCTTCGAATCGCCGTTTCTTCCTGAAGTACGGCTTCGTACAGCTCCACGCCGCATAACGCAAGCGATCCATGCCAGCGTTGAAGCGCAGCCAATAACCCATCAAGCTGCTGGCGATCTCGCACGCCGGTGCGACCGCCCTCCACGCCAAGTTCAATCAGTATGTTCAGCCGCTGATTACGCGCAGAAAAGAATTCCCCCAACAGGGCCGCCTGTTGCACAGAGTCAACCAGGCAGTAGAACTCGAATTGTTCATCCCGCAGCAGGCGTGAGATGGTCTCCATGTTCTGTTTTCCCACGAGCTGATTGGCCATCAAAACGCGGCGAACTCCATGCGCGTACGCAACCCGTGTTTGATGTGCAGTAGCCAGGGTGATGCCCCAGGCCCCCGCCTGCAACTGCCGCGCGAAAAGCTTGGGTGCCATCGTGGTTTTCCCGTGCGGAGCGAACTTCGCGCCGTATGCCTGGATGAACTGCTGCATCCATGCCAGGTTGTGCGCTAGCCTGTCTTCGTATAGCACTGCCGTCGGCAGGCTCACGTCTTCATGCAGCAGGTTCAATCCCTGCTCCGCGATCGCCCGCGATGTCATCGCCTCGTCCATCGCGCCCAGGCCTTTGTTCAGTGGCCCAACAATCGTCTCTGAGAATTCCTTCTTTGAATCAGTCGGCATACATCCTCCCATTTTTCCCCCGCGACCCGTTCTGTGAAACTCAAATGATATAAGCTTTGGAGATTAACTCGAAACCCGCAGGCTGATGAAGCGCGGCCGTTCCCGGCAATCGCAACGCAAGTTTTAAATTTGCATAGATGCGGACTTACATGCATACTCTTTCCGTTCCGAACCACGGAACGTTTCTTCTGATCTCCGCGCTGGTTTCCGTGATCGTGCTGATCGTCTTGATCGCACGCTACAAAGTAAATCCATTTATCGCGTTGATGTCAGTTTCTATCGCTCTTGCGATGGCAACTGGCATGCCGTTGCTGACCATCGTCCACTCTTTTGAGGCGGGTGTAGGTGGCACGCTCGGCCATATCGCCATTGTCATCGGCTTGGGTACGATGCTTGGCAAGATGATGGCGGAATCTGGCGGCGCTGACCAGATCGCCCATACCTTGATTCGCTTCTTCGGCGAAAAACGCGTGCATTGGGCGATGGTGGTCATTGGATTCGTAGTTGGACTGCCCGTGTTTTTTGAGGTTGGCTTTGTCCTGCTGATTCCTATCGCGTTTACCGTGGCAAAACGCACCCGCACATCTTTGGTCCTTGTCGGGATTCCAATGGTGGCCGGCCTCTCGGTCGTGCATGGGCTGGTCCCTCCGCACCCGGCGGCATTGATTGCGGTTGCCGCGTACCAGGCCGATGTTGGCAAGACAGTTTTTTACGCATTGATCGTCGGGATTCCTACGGCCATACTGGCTGGACCGATCTACG
>JBOGLY010000204.1:0-6115 GCA_050746425.1 Acidobacteriaceae bacterium | reverse complement strand
GATCACCGTTGCTGGAGTCGCGCTGTTTCTGTTGGCGGACGCCGCCACGGGTTTCGGCCTGGCGCGCAAGACGCAAGCGACTCCATCCAATCCATCCAATCAATCCGAACAATCCGGCCAATGCCAGACGGGGAATCCGTCTAGTTTGTCAGCCGCGCCCGCGCCTGAAACTTCAGACTGCGTTATGCCGGGCGTTAAACGGGGCAGCATCAACGATGTGAACGCGGTTGGACATCGGAATATCGGCGGTCGCGGATTCGGGAACTGGTATTCAGAGAAGACGGAGATAGCCTGGGGCGCGCAAATCGCCCAGCAGGTGCTCAAGTCCTCAAAAATTGTCCACGACCCCGTGGTGGATGAATACGTGAACCGCATCGGCCAAAACATCGTGAAGAATTCCGATGCCAAGGTGCCGTTCACGATCAAGGTAATCGATTCGGACGAGATCAACGCGTTCGCGCTGCCGGGCGGATATTTCTTCGTGAATTCCGGCCTGATTCTTGCGGCGGACAATGAGGCGGAGCTGGCGGGCGTGATGGCGCACGAGATTGCGCATGTGGCCGCGCACCACCAGGCCCGCGAAATGACGCGCATGCATTATGCCGACCTGGGTATGGTCCCGCTGGTGATGATGACGGGCTACAGCGCGGTCGGATACGGAGTTTATGAGGCGTCGGCGTTTGCGGTGCCGCTCACGTTTCTTGAATTTCAGCGGGACTTCGAAGAGCAGGCGGACTGGCTGGGCGTCGAATATATGTACGACGCGGGGTACGATCCGCAGCAGATGATTGCGTTCTTTGAAAAGATTGAAGGACTGCAAAAAACGAAGCCGGGGATTGTCTCGAAGACGTTTTCAACTCATCCCCAGACGCCGTCGCGGGTGGAGCGCACGCAACATGAAATTGCGACGATTCTGCCGCCGCGGTCGGACTATGTCGTGGACACTTCCGAGTTTCACGCCGTCCAGCAGCGTTTGCGGCGATTGGAAAACAGACGGCCGGTGTCGTCGGGTGCCGGCAAGAATGCCCCGGTGTTGCGCCGGATCGCAACGGGCTCGGGAGAAGGCGTCCCGTCTCAAGATAGCGACGATGGTCCGGTGCTGCACGACGGGCCGAGTCATTAGAAGCGCATTCCGCGTTATGCGAATTTGCGGACGATGGCGAGCACGCGGCCCTGGATGGCGACCTGTGCGGCGGGAACGTAAATGGGTTCCATTTCGGAGTTGGCGGGCTGCAGGCGGACGGTATCGCCCTCCAGAAAATAATGCTTCAGGGTGGTTTCGGAGCCATCAACCAGCGCCACGACAATCTCGCCCTGGCGCGCGGTCTGAGCTTTTTCAACCAGCACATAGTCGCCGTTCATAATGTGGTCGTCGCGCATGGACTCGCCGCTGACTTCCAGCGCGAAAACAGCTTTGTTATCGACAATATCGTTCAGCGAGAGGCTGTCGCGATATTCCATCGCCTCCAATGGCCGGCCTGCGGCGATGCGACCCATCAACGGAATGTCCTGGATCGTTGAAGGCTTTCGCGGCGGCGTCAGATCGATGGAGCGGCTGCGATTGTGAGCGCGATTCAGCAGGCCTTTGCGTTCCAGATTGGAAATATGTTTGTGGACCGTGGCCAGGGAACTGAGATCGAGCCCGGAGGCGATCTCCTCGAAGGAGGGAGAGTAGCCGCAACGCTCCACGAAATTGCGGATAAAATCCAGGACCTCTTTTTGCCGCTTTGTGATTGCCATGGTGGGTGTAGTGTAGCGAATGAAAGGCGAAATTACAAGAACAGTTTTTGAAGAATTCGTTGGAGCGACGCCAGGTAGTACACGGCGTGAGTTAGCAGCTTAAATCATCTGTTTTTTCGCGGAAGTAGGGATAACCCCATTCAAGCCAAAGGAAGGCTTGAATGGGGCACCCGCCGTGCAGCCAATCATAGGTACGGAGAGACATTCAGCTTCAGGTTGTAGGCTACGGGTCGCCCATCTTTGAGCGCAGGAATGAACTTCCAGTTCTTCGCCGCGTTCAGAAGGTCCGGGTCTTTCTTCGGCAACACCATTTTGACCGACCGCACCTTCCCCGCCTCATCGATTATGAGCCGAACTGTCTCCTGCGATCGCGCCAGCACTTCCTCCGATGGAGACGGTGGTGGTCGCCACAGCAGAATGGCGACGGGTGCCCTGTCGGCCGCCATCTCATATGTTGAAGCCCCCTTATCCTCGGGGGGCTGCGTTTCCATCTTCACGCCAAAGCCTGGGACTCCGTAGTTTAATTCGGTCTTCGAATTCGAATCGGGTGACGAGGCCTTGAGGTATCTGTAGACGAAAGGCGACACGTGCCACTGAAGCGGCAATTTCGTCGATGCAATGGCGGCCACCTCCGAGTCAATGCCTTTGGCACGTGCTGCCAGGATCTCCGTTTTTACCCGCGCTGCGTCGGCAGGCGGCCATGTCTTCTCCAACTCAACCCAGGCCTGCTGCGGGCGGCCGCTATAAAGATATGCCCATACAATCTCCAGGACCTTAACCTTCGTCTGCCGCAGCCGAGCCCACTCCGCTGCCGGCGTCGAGCCGAATGTCAGTCGTCCATCGCTCTTCCTGAAAATGCTAAGCGCCTGTGCGCTTAGTTGCCGGCGCACCTCAGCAATCTGCTGGTCGTACTGCGATTGGTAGTGAGCGCTCACATCCGTCAAAACGCCGTGATCGAAGCTGAGCACAATAGTCGGCGCAAAGTCGTAATCCGCATACGTCAGCCCGTCAAACCCGTTAACCGCAACAGCATCCGTCGTCCAAATCGCGACCCTTTTGTTGAAATCCGCATCGACGGCCCGGTAAAAGTCTCCTCCCGTAATTGTTTTAAGCAGTCGCGGATTCTTGCGTAGCGAGTAGATCAGGTAGGTCGATTGCCAGTCGTGGTCAGCCTTTCGCACCTGAAACGCAACCACCGGCACACCCAGTCCAAGGTCTGCCCCGAGTACATCGATATCCACTTGAGGGGCGGCTGGCACCGCAGCTAGCCGGTTGTGGTTCCAGCTCAGGATTGCGTCGCACATTCGCGTCGCAAAGCCCCCGCTATGTCCAGCGCCCACCAGTACGCTAACTCCCGTCGGAAACCGCGCCTCGAACCGGCCATTGCCATCGTTGCAGACCGCCTCCTGTGCTTCCGCCCGGCCAACGGCGCCAATCACGCAAAACAGAATCAAGATCACCGCAATGCAAGATGCATTGCGAGATCCGCCGGACAGTTCCGCGGCGCTCGGGATCTCCATCGAATGGCGCAAAGGGCTGAGTGCCTTTGAGAATCCGTCATTTCTCCTGCCGATATACACCTTGTCCGTATACACCCATCCAAACGGCGCTGTCGATCATCACTCCGGAGATCTCGCGTGGGGAACTGCGCTGCCGAAGAGAAGGTCGGAAGCAGATTCCTTGGGGAATGACAGAGAGAAAGGCAAGAGCAAGATTGGCTCTGTTGACATCGTTCTATAACAAAAAATCTGTCATCCTGGGCAGCGCGTAGGGCCTCGCATTTCGCCGGAAAACCGCGAGATCCTTCGCGTCACTTCGTTGCGCTCAGGAGGACACCATCTTGCCTGGCGAAGGATGTCAACAGAGCTAACAGAATTCTCACAAGGTAAAAACTAGTTGGTGCCGGGGCTCGATTCGTCCTTTGCCTCGACTACGTCGTCGCAGGTTGAGGGGCGACCGTCGCGGATGCTCTGCGCGCCGAGGGAATTCTCGCTTCCGGCGGGAGCGGTGCGATCAATTTTGTGGGGATCGGAGGCGGGATTCGCGGCGTTGCCGATGTTCGTGGATGTTTTTTCAGTGGTTGCGGTCATGATGAAATCTCCTCGTTCGGACTGCGAGATAGATAGGATGCAGTGAGGGATCGAAGTGCCGTATAAACACCCCACTCAAGCCAAAAGAAGGCTTGAATGGGCCACCCGAGGAATATCTCCATCCCAGGTTAGCTACGTGAACCCAGGGCACCCAGGTTGGTTGCTATTCGCCGCAGAGATTTGGATTAGTTTGCAGCGAGGGCTTGGATTACAGATTCCTGGAGGGCGCGCTGGCGTTTTCGTTCGAGTTGATAGCGTAGGGAAACCAGCATCACACCCCAGACAAGCCAACCTGCCAAGTTCCACAAAACTGCGGGCCACATGCTGGGGTCTAGGCCGGAGTTGGGGCCGCCGCCGATTACCGGAGAAGGATGCTGCGTGCGCCACCAGCGAATCGACATATAGACGATGGGAACGTCGATGGCGGCGAAGACGGATAACACGGCTGCCAGGGTTTGCGTTTGCCCGCCGGCGGTGAAGCGACGCAGGATCAGATAGCTGACGTAGATCAGCCACAACATCAGGAAGCTGGTGAGCCGTTCGTCCCAGGTCCACCAGATGCCCCAGACGGGCTTGGCCCACAACATGCCGGTGGCGAGGCCGATGGTGCAGAAGACCAGCGTCATTTCCGCGGAGGCCAGGGCAAGTGCGTCGGCAGCCTGCGCGCGCGCTGGATTTGAATTTCGCGTCGATAGAAATACCAGCGATGCGATGAAATTTACATACGGAAACACGAGCGCCATGATGGCGGAAGGGAAATGGTAGTAGAAGATGCGCTGGATTTCGCCCATGGTGGCTTCCGTGGGGGCGACCCAGATGGCCTGGTACAGGCCCATGGCCAGCAGAAACAGCGCCAGGGGCAATCCGATGAGCAGAATTTTTTTCATTGTGAGAACTTTAGCTGGTGAGTCCAGTTTCATCGCGGCGCGAGCCTTGATCCCACTCAAGCCAACGAACGGCTTGAATGGGGCACCCAGCCGCGGTCAACGCACTTGAGTCATCGCGGCAGTTTCCGCCGGTTTTGCTGCTGGCTTGGCCGGCGCATATTTTGAAGCGCACTTAGCCTGGACCTGCGTGGCGTGAAAGACGCCATCGCGACCGTAGGTACCGACGGCCAGCGCCTGCGCATTGTCTTTAAACGTATCTGGCGGCGGATCGCTGCCCATGTAGTTGACCTGGAGTTTGCGGCCCTGCTCCAGCAGAACGAATTGCGCGTGCGCGCCGTCGCGATGGATGGAACCGGGCTCGACGTTACCCGCAACCCGGAGGTGCCGGGTATAGGCGCGAGTGCCCATACTTTGCAGTTCCTGAATCGTGACGTAGTAACTTTTATTCGCTCGCACGCCGGTAACGGCCAGGTACAAAATGGTGCCGACAATTACAACCGTGGCAATGGCAATGCGAACTCCAACATTGTTTTTCTGCACAACGCGACTCCCAGACTTCTACATCGAGATTACCTATCCAGTATGCGCCAAAAGGCGGAGAAATTGAAAACAGGTTCGGTCCTGTCAGATAAGATATTTCCGAACGCCACTGCTGGGGAAAAGACTCGTGATTCGCGACCGCACTGCCGTAATCACCGGCTCAACATCTGGAATCGGGCTCGGGATCGCAGAGGCTTTTGCGGCAGCCGGTTGCCGGGTCGTTATAAACGGCGTTGCCACAGGGGAAGAAGCCGACGCCCTAGTCCATCGGCTGCAAGAGCAGCACCGGACGGAGGTTTTTTTTCATCCGGCCAACCTGGCCGAGCCGACGGAGTGCGCGGCACTGATTGAGGAGACGGAGCGGCGCTTCGGGACGGTCGATATTCTCGTCAACAATGCTGGGATTCAGCACGTTGCGCCGGTTGAACAATTTCCTCCAGAGCGCTGGGACGCCATACTTGCAATCAATTTGTCGGCTGCCTTCCACACGATTCGAGCGGCGCTGCCCTCGATGCAAAAGCGGAATTGGGGAAGGATTCTCAACATTGCTTCGGTGCATGGACTCGTTGCTTCGATCAATAAGGCTGCGTACGTTGCGGCCAAGCATGGCCTGGTCGGATTGACGAAAGTGGTTGCGTTGGAGAATGCGGCGCGCGGCATTACCTGCAACGCAATTTGCCCTGGGTATGTTCTTACTCCTCTGGTGCGGTGGCAGATTGAGCAACGCGCCGGCAACGACGGCATCTCGATCGACGAAGCATCGAACGCACTGCTGCTTGAGAAGCAGCCGAACGGACGTTTCGTGGCCATTGAGGAGATTGCGGCGCTGGCGATATTCCTTTGTTCTTCCGCGGGGTC
>JBOGLY010000203.1:0-6136 GCA_050746425.1 Acidobacteriaceae bacterium | reverse complement strand
GGAAAGGGTCTCGTATGAAATTGAAGAATCTCACCGTACTCTGTGCCGTCCTGGCCGTTGCAGGCCTTTGGACGATGCCGATGCAGGCGCAATCCTCGATGCGCGCCACTGCCACTACGCCGTCGCAAGTTGTCGACAACCTATTGAACGCCGTGGAGCGCGACATGGTGCCGCTGGTCGAGGCCATGCCCGCCGACAAGTTCAATTTTGCTCCCACCAACGGAAACTTCAAGGGAGTGCGCACGTTCGCGCAGCAGGTGCAGCACGTTACCATGGCGAACTATTACATGTTCGGCGATGCTTCGTCGATAAAACCCAGCCAAATGCCAGACCTGAAAAATCTTAAGACAAAGGCGCAACTGGTCCAGGCGCTCAAGGGGTCGTTCGCGTTCGCGCATCGGGCAGTCGGCACGTTAACAAAGCAGAACGCGCTCGATCCAGTCAAGCCGGTCGATGGAATTTCCACCCGCGCCGGAGTGATGGTCTTCGCCATCGTTCACATGAACGATCACTTTGGTCAAATGGTGGAATACCTGCGCATGAATGGAATCGTGCCGCCCTCCAGCCGGCACCAAGGCAAGTAGCGCAGCGGGGTTACGCCAGTTCTCTCAGTTGTAACGAGGAGAAAATCGTCGGGGACCCCTTCGGCTTCGCTCGGGGTAATTGATCCGCGCCAGTTCGCGAATCCCACTCTAGCCGCAAAGTACGCGGCTAGAATGGGGCACCCCGGCTACGGGCCGTTCAGGACGACAGTGCAACTTTTTTTCCCAGGGTGCATGGCAGGACTGCAATGGCGCCGGCGCGCTAACCTTCCTCGGCAACCCGCATCTAAGTTAATGGACGAGAAAATAGCCATTCGATGCGGAATCTCTGCCATCTTCTGCTAAGTTTGCGATCCGGAATTCCATCCGTATTTCCCTCCCCACAAAAAGGAGTCCGTCCCGCATGGTGAGTCACTGCGCCAATCCGAACTGCAAAAAACCTCTTCACTATTTGCGTGAGGGAAAGATCTTTTTGTTCCCGCGCAAGACCGCATCGAAACAAAGCGCAAAAACTCTTCAGTTGTTGGAACACTATTGGCTCTGCGGAGCGTGCGCGCGCGAATGGACGCTGACGATGGATGGGGAGCAGGGCGTGAAGCTGATTGAAAAGCGGCACCGTCACGCCAGGTCGGCCTACAACCATCCCTCAGCGGTACCGGCTTTGTAGGGAGCTATACCTTTACTTTCGCGGCCGCGCGTTCTTTGCTGCATCCACAGCCGGACTCCGCGTTGAACGGATCTGCGCGATAATAGCCCGCGAACGAATAAAGACGGACCTTCAATAAATCCTCGATCATCTTTAAGCCATCTTTCAGATAGCTGATCCGCGAGCGTTCGTCGTGGCCCCAGGTGACTGCCACCTCATCGATGCGCATCCCCAATTGCAACGCAATATATAGAATTTCCGCATCGAATCCCCAGCGCTCGATTCGCTGACGGCTAAAAATGGTTTGCGCGGCTGTTCGGCGAAACGCCTTGAATCCGCATTGCGTGTCTGCGACCGGAAGATTCATGACCATTCGGGTGAGGAGGTTGAAGCATCGCCCGAAAAACCTCCGGTATAAAGGCTGGCGAAGCGTCTGGCGGGAGCGATCCAGCCATCGCGATCCGATGGCGACATCGGCTCCCTTTTCGATGGCGGCAAACAGCAGCTCAGCCTCTTCAATGGGTGCGGATAAATCGGCGTCCGTGAACATGACGATTGCGCCGCGCGCCTGCAGCATTCCATTGCGCACGGAATAGCCTTTGCCGCGGTTGCCAGGATTTTCAATCAGCCGAAGATTGGGATGTGCGATGGACGCGGCTGAAACAATTGCAGCGGTACCATCGCGGGAGCCATCGTTGACCACCAGCACCTCGGCTGGCCAACTCTGCTCCCGGATGCAGTCCATGATCCGCTCCAGCGTCAAACCGATCCGTGCCTGCTCGTTATATGCGGGAATGATAATGCTATATTTTGGGTCATCCATAGTCGTCTTCCAGATTCAGATGCAAATTCAGGGGCAGATGACCGTTCCGCAGGCCTTGCGCTGCACCAATTATGGAAGAACCTTGGTAATTCCGCAATCTAGGGCCTGTCCACGCTACCCGGGTGGGTGGCATGAACAGACCGTTGCCATATTGTGTCGGCAGATCGTCTCAGCGGAAATTCCCGGGGTCTACTCATGCGTTACCACGTCCTGACTTGATTGCCAGCGAATCGTGGTTGAGCAGTACTACGGCACCGTCCGAGTGCTACACTCGCCCGTATGGACGCGCAAACCGAGGTAAAACCCGGGCATTCCTTCTGGTTTTGGCTCAGCCTGGCAGCAGGGCTGTTTATATTGTTCGTTGTGCTGTTATGGACTGCCGCATGGCATATGGTCCGATCCACTGGCGGCGCGACGGCAGGATTCGACGCATTCGGCTCCGGCAAGATTGCCGTGGTGGACCTGAAGGGCGTCATCGTCTCCGCCGACAAAACCGATGCCCAACTGGAGAGATTCGCCAAGGACAATTCGGTCAAGGCGATCATCCTGCACATCGATTCGCCGGGCGGAGGCGCGGCCGCTTCGCAGGAGATTTATCATGAAGTCCTGCGCATTCGTTCACAACACAGAAAACGCATCGTCGCCTCGATTGCAAGTGTAGGCGCCAGCGGGGCATACTACATCGCGACGGCAACTGATCGCATCTACGCAAACCAGGCCAGCATCGTCGGCAGTGTCGGCGTCATTATGGAATGGATCAATTACGGAGATCTGCTGAAATGGGCGAAACTGAAAAATGTCACCCTGAAGGCCGGCGCGCTCAAGGATGCCGGATCGCCAACCCGCGATTTGACTCCTGCGGAACGTGCTTATTTTCAGGGACTGATCGACAATATGCACACGCAGTTTATCGACGACGTAGCTGCCGGGCGGCATTTGCCCGTAGCGGACGTTCAATCCCTGGCGACCGGCCAGGTTTGGACCGGCAAACAAGCCCTGGGATTGCATTTGATAGACCAAACCGGCGGCTTTCGCGTGGCCTTGCTGGACACGGCCCGAGCCGCGGGCATCAAGGGAGAACCGGAGATCGTTCGCCCCCATGAACCTCATCCGGGACTGATCGACCTGGTTCTGGGGACCAGTTCCAAGCTGACATTCCCCAACCCGGACGAATTGCAGTCTCTGCTGGAGAAGAGTCCCGGCTTTTATTTTCTATGGCAATAAGGCGTTTCGGCATCGATGCGCAAACCCCTCGCCGCATCCTATACTCTGAAAGGGAAAGGGCCTGTTCATGACAAAAGCCGACCTTGTAGCGGAGGTAATGCAGTTGGGCGATCTGACGCGCACGGACGCTGAGACGATCATCGAGACGATATTCGATTCCGTCGTGGCCGCGTTGCGCTCTGGAGATAAAATTGAGATTCGCGGCTTCGGCAGCTTTCGGACGCGGCAGCGCAACCCCCGCATTGGCCGCAACCCTAAAACCGGGGCACGTGTCGAAGTCCCGTCCAAACGTGTGCCATATTTCAAGCCCAGTAAAGATCTGCGGGACCTTGTCAACAATCAGCCCGGCAGTCAGAATCAGTCAACCGCTGCCGCGCGGGAATCATCCACCGAAAACTCTGCAACGTCATAGCCGGCCTTAATCCACTCAAGCACCATCGAATAGCGAAAGCGAAGCGCTCTTCGGCAAATTTTTCGCATAACGTAGCGCAGCGGAGGGGCCTGCTGTTTAGGTCCTTCCCGTTGCGCGCACGCCCCTAGATTGTTGTTGCGACAGGCCAACGGGACGGAAGCCGTATCATTTCCCATGCACCTCGCGGTCCTTACCATTGAATTGAAAATGGAATATGCGCGCTCGCTAAAAGATCGGCGCCAATGCGTTCGAAGCTTGAAGGACTCTCTGCGACATGGCTTCAACGTGTCGGTCGCGGAACTGGATGACGTCGTCGTATGGCAGCGCGCAACCCTGGGGATTGCGGCCATTTCCCATTCGAGAGACTATCTCCGCGGTCAGCTTCAGCAAGTGGAACAAGCATGTATCCGCATCGCTGAAAACTGCGGCGCGCAGGTCAGCGACAGCTTCGTGGAATTCTTTCCCGAGGAATAACAGCGGGCAGCGAATAGCAGATCAGCGGGCAAGTTTGATATCCTCATCCGTTTGCATGGTTCTTTTGCCAGCGACAGTTTTGGGCCGGTGGTCCCGAAGGGAGGCACGATGCCGGAACAGCGTGGACGCACCTATCATCGCAACCGCGTGGCGGAAACGCTGCGCGAGGAAATCAGCGCCATGCTGGAAGGACAACTCAGCGATCCCCGCATCAATTTCGGGTACGTGAGCGAGGTGGTACTGGCTCCCGGTGGAAAGTCGGCGCGTATCTATGTGGCTGTGGAGGGCAACGCCCACGACGAGCGGGAGATGCTTGCCGGTCTGGAGGCCGCCCGCGGGTATATTCGCCATCAACTGTTGCAGCGCATGGGAGTTCGCCACATTCCTGAGCTGTTTTTTCAGGTGGACCGGTCCGAACCAGTCCGGGCCAGGATCGACGAGTTGCTGGGACGAGTGGAGCGGCGCAACCGCCAAAAGGAAAAGTCTCAACAGGAGAACCCGCAGAGCGCCGTCGCTGCCAATCCTGCATCGAGTGAGCGCGGGCAAAAATGACAGAGCGCAGCATGACCAGTCCGCGGGCGCAAGAAAGTCGCGAGGAGGAGAGCGATTGCGCCAATACGCGATGCGACGGGAGCCATCCGATTGGCGCCGTGCTGAACGCAATCCGCCAACGGCAGCGATTTCTGCTGACATCCCATGCGCGCCCGGACGGCGATGCGGTCGGTTCGCTGCTGGCCCTCAGGATGCTGTTGGCTGCGATGGGCAAGCAGGCTGAAATGCAGCTCGCCGACCCTGTTCCTCTTATCTATTCCACATTGCCCTCGGCAGACCAAATCCGCCAGGCCTCTTGCCTGGCAAACGGTTTTGATCCTGACGCGGTGATCTTCCTTGAGTGCGACAGCGTCGAGCGCTCACGCCTCCAGGAACTGGATGAAAAATACATGATCAACATTGACCACCACACCAGCGGCACTCCTTTTGCCTGCGTGAACTGGATCGACACCGGGGCCAGTGCCGTGGCGGAGATGGTGTATCGACTTGCGCTGGCCGCCAATGTGCCGGTAAGCGCTGAAATGGCAACCTGCCTCTACACCGCTTTGCTCAGCGATACCGGCTCCTTCTGCTACGAAGGGACCGGCGCGGACACCTTCGCATTGGCGAAAGATCTGGTCGAGCTTGGCGCAAATCCGGCGCGCATTGCAGAGGACCTCTACTTCAGCAATCCGCTAACAAAAATGCGCTTGCTGGGCGCTGCCCTCACCACGCTGCAACGGGATGGACGCGTTGCATGGCTCTGGATTACACATGACGACATGGTCCGGTTGGGCGCGAGCTATGAGGATTCGCTCGGCATCGTCAATTATGCCATTGGGATTTCCGGCGTCGAGGTCGCGATATTTCTGCGTGAGACGGCAGACCGCCGCATCCGTGTCAGCCTGCGCAGCAAAGGCAAAATTCGTGTCACACCTGTCGCGGAAAAATTTGGCGGCGGCGGACATGAAAACGCGAGCGGCTGCAATCTGGATGGTCCGCTTGAGGTAGCGATCGGGCGCATCCTGGACGAAGTGCGCCAGCACCTCAATCGCAGCGCCGTTCCCGGCAGCGCGTAGAGCGACTGCGGCCCTGTTGAGATCCTTCTATTGCGAAGGACATTTGTCATCCTGAGGCCGCCGCGACGGCCGAAGGACCTTGCGTTTCGCCGGAAAACCGCGAGATCCTTCGCTCCAGTCGCCGCGGCGACTTGCGCTCAGGACGACAAGATCTTCTCTGGCGGAAGGTGTCAACAAAGCCAAATATTGTCATCCGGAACTACCGAAATCTGGGTGCCCGATATGTGCCCGCGTTATTTGCGGGGATTGTGGGATCGCGGGATTGCTAAACTGAAAAGAATATGCAAAATTCGCCAAAATTCATGTCCGGCGCGGACATTCGCGAGATGTTCCTGAAATTTTTTGAGAGCAAGGGGCACACCCGCGTTCACTCGTCGTCGCTGGTGCCGCACAACGATCCAACGC
>JBOGLY010000202.1:0-6139 GCA_050746425.1 Acidobacteriaceae bacterium | reverse complement strand
CTCCTACACGCCCGGAGATGCGCAGGCCGAGCGATATCCGGCAAAACAGCTTGAGGATTTTCGCTCGCCACTCCGTTTCTTGTTGGGCCATACACGCATAGAGAAAGAATTGACTCACCTGACACTCACCGAAAAGGGCGCGGAGTACCAGTTGCGCGGCATTCCTAAAAACATGGAGCAAAGAGTGGCTTACGTCGATCTGACTGTGACAGCGAATGGCAGGATTGACGCAATCGAATGGCAAGAAACCGACGGCGCAACAACGGAATTCCAGCTTTCCAATGAGATTCCGAATCCGCCGCTCGCCGCTGACACGTTTACTTTTCATCCGCCGCCCGGAGTTGCGGTGGTAAAGGGCATGGCCCCGATATAGAAGGTTGATTGCAGGTGCTATCGAGAACGGTCGTCATTCTGAGCGAAGCGAACTTAGAATCTCTGTATCTGTAACGATGTGGCAAATACACAGATTCTTCGCGGAGTTTGCCCTGAGCGCGGCCGAACGGGCTCAGAATGACGGATATTCAGAATAACGAACTGTCTGGAACTGGAGCAATGGATTGCGGTCGCACATTTGGACATGGCTCGCTTGTGGATTTGCGCTGGGCACCTTTTTCGGCGCAACGACTCTGGCCCATGCTCAGTGGCAAATTGAACGCAGCGGGACGACGGCCGGTCTTCGAGGAATCCACGCGGTGAATGCAAGCATTGCCTGGGCAAGCGGCACTGATGGCACTGTGCTCCGCACGCTCGACGGAGGTCAAAACTGGCAATTATGCCGCACGCCCAACGGCGCCGAAAAACTGGACTTTCGCAGCGTGTGGGCCTGGGACGGCGATCATGCCATGGCAATGTCAAGCGGTCCCGGCAGCGAATCGCGGCTCTATTCAACGCACGATGGTTGTCGCACGTGGAGACTCGTTTTCAGCAACCCGGATGCCGACGGTTTCTGGGATGCATTGCAATTCGATGGAACGCGGTTTGGCGTGATCCTCGGCGATCCAGTCCATGGCAGTTTCACTCTGTTTGTCACATACGACGGCGGAAACAGGTGGACTCGGCAAGTCAACCCGTGCTTGCGCGCGATAACGCCAACGCAGGGAGCCTTCGCCGCCAGCAATGAATCGCTGGCCATTGTTCCGATTGAGGAAGCAAATTCTCAGCCGGGAGTTTCCGTCAACCATCAAATATGGTTCGGGACCAGCGGAGGATGGCTGTATGGGTTCGAACTGGCACCGCTGGAGACGATCGCTGCAGGCCGGGGAGACAGCGCGGAAAATGGATGCACGCATGTTCAGCCGCTGCCGGGGACCGTTTCCTCGGCCGGAATTTTCGCGATTTCACTTCATGACAAGGTGTACGGCGTCGCTGTTGGCGGAGATTATGCCCAGCCGCATCGCGGGAGCAAGACCGCAGCTTTCACCATAGACGGCGTTCACTGGCGGGTCGCAACCCATCCTCCCGTTGGATATCGCTCGACCTCGGCTTGGAACGCGACGGACGGAACCTGGATCGCGGCTGGACCAACGGGCAGCGACATTTCGCGGGACAACGGCAACACCTGGCAGTCGCTCGACCATGGAAATTGGAACGCGCTTAGCTTGCCGTTCGCTGTTGGGCCAGACGGCCGAATTGCTAGACTGTTATCTTGGGGTCAGCTACGCGTGTCGAATCAAGTCCCGGAAGCGGTTGCAGCCGCGCCGTTCAAGGAATAGAAGCCATTGGAATACGTCGTCAAAACCGCGGATGAGCGTGGGCACGTGCAGGAGAATATCCACCTGGCGAACTCAGCCGAGGAACTGCGTCAGCGTTTCGCCCAGTCCGGTCACTATGTCTATTGGGTCAAACCCAAGGGAATCGCGGGCAAAGCTGGCACGGGCAAACGCGTCAAGCTGGAGCCGTTTCTAATTTTCAATCAGCAATTTCTCACGCTGATTCGGGCCGGCTTGCCGATTCTGTCCTCGATCGAACTGCTGGCCAAGCGGCAGAAGGCGTCGCTGCTTCGCACGCAACTTGAAGATGTGGCTGTTCGGGTGCGCACCGGCCAATCGCTCTCGAATGCCTTCGAGGCGCAGAGCGGGTTTCCTGTGATTTATACGACATCGCTGCTGGCTGGCGAGCGTTCCGGAAACCTGGAAGAAGTGCTCACGCGGTATCTGGCGTTTCAGCGCATCGCGCTTACATTCCGCAAAAAGCTGATCGCGTCGCTTTTTTATCCGGTACTCCTGGTCGTCATGGTCACCGGCCTGTTTATTTTTTTAATCAGCTTTGTCGTGCCGCGTTTTGCGGCGCTCTACGATCAAATCGGCACCAAATTGCCGACCATCACGGTGTTCATGTTGACGCTCGGCAAGGACATGCAAGCGTACCTGCCTTATATATTGGTGGGTTTCGCAGCCATTGTTTTTGGCCTATTTCGATGGAGCCGGACTGACAGCGGCGCCAACCGGATCGATCGCATTCGCATTAAGACCCCCATCTTCGGCAGCATCTGGGTCAAATATCAGGTGGCGCTGTTTTCGCGCACGCTTTCGACGCTTCTCTCTGGGGGGCTGCCGCTGGTGCCATCGCTCGAAACCGCAGCCAGATCGATTGGCAGCCGTCGCCTCAGCCACGCGGTGGGGCAGTCGGTCACCAGCGTGCGAGAGGGCAAAGGCCTGGCCACCAGCCTGAACAATACCAAAATCTTTCCTGAGCTGTCGATTGAAATGATTGAAGTCGGCGAAGCCACTGGAGCGCTGCCAGGCATGTTGAATTCCGTGGCGGAATTCTTCGAGGAAGACGTGCAGACCGCTCTTACTGCGGCGCTTTCGTTGATTGAACCGGCAATTTTGATTGTGATGGGCGGCGTCGTGGTCACGATTTTGATCGCGCTTTACTTGCCCATCTTCAGTCTGGGTGCGGCCGGCGCCATGCAACACTAGAAGGAGAAGCACTATGGCCGACATTGCCGCTGTTCCCAATGGAAAGCCCGCGCTCAACGACGAGACCTCGCAGGCGCAAATACTCGCGGCCAGGTATCGCTGTGAGTTCGTCGACCTCAGGAATTTTCGCATTCAGCATGAGTTGTTTCGAACCGTGCCCGTCGACATGATGTTCCGATACAACTTCGTCCCGCTGGAGCAGTTGGAAAACAAACTGATTATTGCCGTCAGCGATCCCAGCCGCTTGATGATGATGGACGAAATTTCCAGCCTGCTGGGGCAGAGGATTGGCGTCAAGGTCGCCACGCTGAGCCAGATCACCGATCTGCTGAAAAAGACCGAGCAGTCGCAGCGCGTACTCGATGAAGCCACGGAAGGACTGACCTTCGACGTGCTCTCGTCGGAAGACAACGCCGACGAGACGCTTTCAATTGAGAAGCTGACTTCAGAAGAAGACATCAGTCCCATCATCCGGCTGGTGGACACCATGGTCTTTACTGCGTTGGAAAGAAGAGCAAGCGACATTCACCTGGAAACCTTCGACGATAGTCTGCTGGTCAAATATCGTATTGACGGCGTCTTGCAACACGCCATGGCGCCGATTGCGCGGGAGCATCACCAGACCATCCTCTCTCGCATCAAGGTCATGAGCGAGCTCGACATTGCCGAGCGCAGAGTTCCGCAAGACGGTCGTTTTCGCGTCCGCTACAAAGGGCGCCTGATCGATTTTCGCGTTTCCATCATGCCGACGGTACACGGCGAAAATGCTGTGCTCCGCGTTCTGGACAAAGAATCCATGAGCGAAACATTTCGCTCGCTCACGCTGAATGTCGTCGGCTTTGCGGAGGACGATCTACGCCGTTTTCGCCGGTACATTCGCGAGCCGTACGGCATGGTGCTGGTCACCGGGCCAACCGGATCTGGCAAGACGACCACTCTCTACGCCGCATTGAATGAAATCAAAAGCGACGAAGACAAGATCATCACCATTGAAGATCCAGTGGAGTACCAGATTCGCGGCATCACTCAGATTCCGGTGAACGAGAAAAAAGGCCTGACCTTCGCGCGCGGACTGCGGTCCATCCTTCGTCACGATCCGGACAAGATCCTGGTGGGCGAAATCCGCGATCAGGAGACGGCGCAAATCGCCATCAACTCCGCCCTGACTGGGCATCTGGTCTTCACCACTGTCCACGCAAACAACGTTGTGGACGTATTGGGACGTTTTCTCAATATGGGAGTCGAGCCATACAATTTCGTGTCCGCGCTAAACTGCATCCTGGCTCAGCGGCTGGTGCGGGTGATTTGCCAGGATTGCAAGCGACCGGTCAAATACGATCGCGAGACGTTGCAACTCAGCGGACTCGACACCGCCGAGTGGCTCGATTTTCAATTCATGGAGGGGGCGGGCTGCATCGAATGTGGCGGAACGGGCTATCGCGGACGTACAGCAATCCATGAGTTATTGGAGCTAAATGACAGAATCCGCGAGATCATTTTAGAGAAGCGACCAAGCTCTGAGGTGCGCAAGGCCGCGCGCGCCGAAGGAATGTCGTTTTTACGGGAATCGGCCTTGCAAAGAGTCCGTCTTGGGTTGACAACGCTGAAAGAAATCAACAAAGTCACATTCATCGAAGCTTCACGCTAAATCGCTTAGCCGGGAGTGTAGCAGCTCTATCGATGCTTGCGAATCGGTTGTTTTCGGTGGCACTCATAGCCGCTTTCACGTGGCTGGCTTTCGATATTTCACGGTACTGTGAAAACAGTCTAAGCTTGTATTACATGCGTCTTTTTCCAACTTCACTGCAGTCCACAGTGCGTCCTCGGCTGGCCTGCGAAATTGCACCGGATGGCATCGCCGCGGGTAGCTCGCCGCGCATCGATTCTCCTTTGGACAGGGCTGCCTTTGTGCCTCTGCCGGAAGGCTCGATCGCGGTTGGCGTCGTCTCTCCTGTCATTCGCGACGTTGGCGCAGTGTCGGACGCGTTGAAAAGCGCGCTTGATTCTGTCGATCCGCGCGCCCGCGATTGGACGATGATCCTGCCGGATGCATTCACGCGGGTCCATATCCTGGATTTCGATGCGCTTCCAGCGAAACCGCAAGAGATTTTGCCCCTGGTGCGCTTCCGGTTGCGACGCATGCTGCCATTCGATGCCGATGCCGCGGCCGTCTCCTACCAATTGCTGAACGCTTCCGGCGTTGCGAAGAAGGACACACCGCTGCAAGTAATCGCCGCCGCCATGCCGGGGGAAGTGCGAGACGAAATCGAATCGATGGTGCGAGACCTCCAACGCGAACCCGGTGTTCTGTTGCCGGCAACTTTGGCGGCGATGGCCGCGCTGCCGGACACCGGTTCGCACCTTTTGGTGCATACCGAGCAGGATTCGATGACGACGGCCATTACCCATAACGGTGAGCTGCTTCTTTACCGGACAACGGACCGCGCCAACACAGACCCCGGCGAAATGGCGCAAGCAGTGCTGGTGGCAGCGGCGTATTACGAGGATGCGCTCCATGTTTCCCTCGAAGAGGTGTGGGTGGCCGGTCTTGAATCCACGAGCGTTTTGCGGCAGCATCTCTCAGCCGATGGAACCTGGCAGATTCCGCTTCGCAGTCTTGTCGATTCGCAAACTTTTACCGCGAGCGCCGTCCCCAGCAATGTCGACACAGGCCGATTTACCAGTGTGGTGGGGGCGCTGCACGGCTGATGCGTATCGCGCTCAATCTCGCTTCCCGGCCATTTTTTGAGGCGCGGCCAGTGCTGCTCCGACTGCGCATCGTCGCGGGCGTACTGATTGCGCTGGCTATCGTCTTGTTCTTTTTGTTGCGCGGTGCGGAAACAAATGCCGATCGGGCCCAGGCTGTCGCCCATCGCTGGTCGCTTGCTTCACAGCAACTTCAACAGGAGTGGCAGCAGGACCAGGCCCTGATGAACCAACCAGCCAACAGAGCCACGCTGGACCGTTCGGAATTCCTGAATCAGCTATTTCTCCGCAAGTCTTTTTCCTGGACCACGGCGCTGATGGACCTGGAACGGGTCCTGCCTCAAGGGGTACAGGTCGTGAGCATCAATCCGCAAATGTCAAAAGATGGCCGCGTAATGATGCGCTTGCGGGTCAATGGTCCTCGCGATAAGGTGGTCGGTCTGGTGACCAATCTTGAGAAGTCGCCCCACTTTATTGAGCCGCTTGTGGTCGGTGAATCAGCCGATTTGCAG